>DATJTM010000401.1:0-10594 GCA_035503395.1 Luteitalea sp. | reverse complement strand
CCACCGTCATCATCGTGGGCGACATCGCGCACGACGAGGCCGAGCGGCTCGTGCTCCGGCACCTCTCGGCGGCGCCACGCCAGCGGCACGCCGATCCGCCCGTCGCCGACACGGCTGACGGCAGTCGCCTGATGGTCGTTCCACGCGAGGGTGCTGCGCAGAGCGAACTGCGCATCGGTCGGGTGGCGTTGCCGCGGCAGACCCCGGAGTATCACGCCGCGGTCGTGACCAACATGCTGCTCGGCGGCGCGTTCGTCAGCCGCATCAACATGAAGCTGCGCGAAGAGAAGGGCGTGACCTACGGCGCCCGCTCCTCGTTCCAGTTCCTGCGGCAGGCGGGTCCGTTTTCGGTGCAGGCCAGCATCCAGTCGGATGCGACGGCGGCCTCGGTCCGTGACGTGCTCGTCGAGCTCGACGCGCTCGGCGACTCGCGTCCGGTCTCGGCCGAGGAGCTCGAGAACGCGCGCGACGCGCTGACCCGCGGGTACGCCCGCGGCTTCGAGACGGTCGAGCAGGTGGCCAGGGCCGCAGCCCAGCTCGCCCTCTACGAGCTGCCCGACGACACCTTCGACCGATTCTCGGAGCGGGTCGCGGCGATCACCGCCGACGAGGTGACGGGGCTGGCCCGCAAGTGGCTGCGGAGCGACGGGATGCAGACCGTCGTCGTGGGCGAGCCGGCGACCGCGCTGGCCGGGCTTGACGGGCTGGGTCTGGGCGAGCCGGTGTCGCGCTCGGCCGACGACGTGCTCGCGGCCAGCTGAGGGCTCGTCCCCGCGACGCTTGCCCAGGGGCCGCGGCACAGTCGTCGCCACCCCGCCACGGGGGTACCATGACCGACGGGTGAACCGGCATCGGCCGGGCTCCGTCTCACCCCTCGTCGTGGAAGGAACGCCCCAATGAGTCTCGCGAGGACCACGCTCAGCCTCGCAGGTGTCGTGGCCGCCGTGGCCACCACGCTGGCCATCGCCACGCTGTGGCTGCTGCTCACCGAACCGGTGACGGTGGCCGACGCGGTGGCCAAGGGGGACGTGTCTCCGCTGATGTCGGCGCTCGCCGGCGTGATCGCCAACGCCGTCCGCGGGTTGTTGGATTACCTGTAGTGGTCGTCGGCCTGGCCGGCCGACGCCGATTGATGGGCACGTCGGGGACGTGCTACCAGCGGGATGCAGGACACCGCCTGCGGTGAGGTCGTCCGGCGACGCGGCCGCGCGTTCGGGTGCGGGTCGGCGTAGTCGACGTTCTGGATCTGGCTGGTAGGGGCGCCTTCCCAAGGCGCCCATGACATCGCGCGGGCCGACCAGGCCCGCGTCCGCTACAACGTTTTCTGCAGGAATCGGGTCAACCAATACCCGTCGAGAAATTTGAACGGACTCTTGCCGGTCGTGTAGTGCCCGCACGGCAACACGGCGAGCTGGTGGGGGATGGCGCGCGTCCGGAACTCCTGGACCAGCGACTGCGACAGCCGCACGGGGAACGTCAGGTCGTACTGCGCGTAGACGAGCAGCGTCTGTAGCCGCCGCATGCGCTCCAGGTACGGCTGCGGGCTGATCGGCAGCCAGATACGTCGCAGCGCCTCGAGCGACACGTGGCCGTCGAGACCCTGGCGCACATGGCGCGTCGACAAGCCATCCCATACGACGTCGGCGAAATAGGGTGAGATGTGGTTGAGCGCCGCGACCTTGATGCGCGGCTCGTGGGCCGCGGTCAGCATCGACAGGCACGACCCGAGGCTGGTGCCACAGATGCCGATCGACGAGTACCCCTGCCCGTGCAGCCAGCCGACGGCGCGCCGCGCGTCGAGCACCGCTTGCCGACACACCTGCAGCGTCCGGCCGACGTTGCTGCTCACGATGTAGTCGGCGCGTTGCAGTTCGGCCGGCATCCGCCAGTCGTGGTACGGCTTGCTCAGACGCAGCGCCGTGATGCCGACGCGATTGAAGAGGCGACACAGCCCGACGTGACCATCGGCGTCGGAGTTCCATTGTGGCAAGACGACGACCGCGCGGCCGCGATCCTCAGGGGCGCGATAGAGCCGGGCGTGGACGACGTTGTTCTCCGCGTGCGGCGTGACGACCTGGCTCGGGAAGCGCAGATGGCCCTGTCGGTCGAGGTCGAACTCCGCCGTGTCCGTGCTCGCGAAGAACGCGTCGCTGTCGGCCACGGCAGCGGCCGCATAGGCGTCGAGTCGGTCCTGCGCGGACGCATCGGTGTCGGCCGCCACGTCGCGCGACGCCAGATCGGGCAGCCAGTCGAGTCCCCAGTCGAACTCGCGGACGATCCGATCATTGCTGCGATTGTGGAGAGCTTCCTCCCACCGGTGAAATGCCCAGCGGAGCATCCCCACAGCGTAGCCCATCGCGGCGGGCGGCGATGCGGCGTGCGGGTCGCGGGCCCAATCGGCCCGCGCGATCTTCTGGGCGCCTTGGGAAGGCGCCCTACCGCGACTCCACTGCCTTCCGCCTCCGTCCGACAAGTCGGACGGCTACGTCCTGGTTTTCGGCGCGTCGAGTCCGCGAGGCCGTGGAATGCGAACCGTGCCTATTGCGTGGCCAGCGCTGATTCCACCGCGGCAGCCACCGCCACCAGCGATCGCGTATCGCGGCCGACCAGCTGGAGGCTGATCGGCCAGCCGTCCGGCGTCGTGCCCACTGGCAGGACGATGGCGGGATGGCGAGAGAGGTTGAACGGCTGGGTGAGCCGCAGCATCGCCACGCGCGTCAGCTCGTCGCCGCTCGGCCACGTCACGTGCGTCTGCCCAATCCGGGGTGGCGGAATCGCCTGACCTGGCAACGCCAGCACGTCGTAGCGCGCCAGTTCGCCGGCGACGTCGGCCGCCACGCGGCTGCGTGCCTCGAGCGCCACCGCGTATTCCTCGTCGGACGGTCGCGAGGCACCCTGCAGGCGGCCACGGACGGCAGGCGTGTACAGGTCGGCCAGGGTCGCCAGTCGTGGCAAGTGGTAATCCAGTGCTTCCCTGATCACGATGGTCGCGTAAGCCGGCGCGACCAGCGGCGCGGTGGCCAGCGGGGCGTCGACGAGCTGCGCTCCGGCCTGCCCGAGCCGCGCGAGCGCCGCATCCACCCCGGCACCGATGGCCGGATCGACGGCGGCCCATCCGAAGGCCCGCAGGATGCCGATGCGCACATGACCGATTGCGGCCGCGGGCGGTAGCGCCGGCAGGGCGTCGGGACTGATGAGTGCGTGGAACGCCAGCCACGCGTCCTCGACGCTGCGCGCGAGCGGGCCGACGCAATCGCACGTCGGGCTCAGCGGCACGACGCCGTCGAGCGACACCTCGCCCCATGCCGGCTTGAGGCCCACGAGCCCGCAACAGGCCGCCGGGATCCTAATGGAGCCACCGGTGTCCGACCCGATCGCGACGTGGCTCATGCCCGTCGCGACGCTGACGGCGCCGCCACCGCTCGACCCGCCGGCCACGTGGTCGCGGTCGAGCGGATGCCGGACTGGCCCGAAGCCCGAGTCCTCGCTGGTCGTACCCATCGCGAACTCGTGCATGTTGGTGCGACCGATGAAGACCGCGCCATGCGTGCGCAGGTGCGCCACCGCCGGCGCATCCGTCGTCGCCACGGACGTCATCGACCGCGATCCCGCCGTCGACACATGGCCCTGCTGGTCGAGGAGGTCCTTCAGCGACACGGGAATGCCGTGCAGCACACCGCGGTCATGGCCCTGGCGCAGGGCGTCGTCGGCCGCGTCGGCCATCGCCCTCGCGCCCGTCGCGTCGACCTCGACGAAGGCGTTGGTCTCGTCCTGGAGCGCGTCGATGCGCGCCAGGCACTGCTCGACGAGATCGCGCGAGCGCACCTGGCCGCTGCGCAGGGCGCCGGCCGTCTGCCGCAGCGACGGAGTATTCGGAGTCGCGGTCACGTCGGTCATGCGTCGGCCTCCGGCAGACGCTCCGCCGCGATGTCGTCGAGCGTGGCCATCGCGCGCCGCAGGTGCGGGATGACGATGGAGCCGCCGACGACGAGGCCGATGTGGAGCGCCTCGCGCAGCTGCTCGTCGGTGAGGCCTTCCTCCTTGCAGCGGATCAGGTGATAGGTCACGCAGTCGTCACACCGCAGCACGAGCGAGCTGACCAGCCCGAGCAGTTCCTTGGTCGGCACGTCGAGCGCGCCGGCGTCGTAGGCGCGGGTGTCGAGGGCGAAGAACCGCTTCGTCTCGAGCGGCCCCACTTCCATGATCCGCGCGTTCATCCGCTCGCGGAACTGCCGGTACTGCTTCAGCTTCTCGGACATATCTGCTCACGCACGGGAACCGGGATGCGGGAACTCGCAACCGGGAACCGGAACCGTCACCGGGGACGGGGTTCGGGGTGCCGGGTACAGGCCCAAGGCCAAAGGCCCAGGGCCCAGGGCCCAAAGCCCAGGCCCATGACCCATGGCCCACGACCCGCGCCGTCATGGCGCCTCCGGACGCCCGATTGTAGACTCGCGCCCGGTACACTGCCTGTTCATGCGACAGACGCGCATCATCGCCACGCTCGGTCCGTCCAGTGCCACGCCGGAAGGGGTGCCGGCCCTGGTGGCGGCCGGCGTCGACATCTTCCGCTTCAACTTCTCGCATGGCAGTCACGATCAGCACGCGGCGGCGGCGGGACTGGTGCGTAATGCTGCGGCCGCGGCGTCTCGCCACGTGGCGATCCTGCAGGACCTGAGCGGGCCGAAGATCCGCACCGGCCGGCTGGTCGGTGGTGAGGCGATCGTGCTGATGCCCGGAGCGGCGCTGCGCATCACGACGGGCGATGAGGTCGGCACCGACGGGCACGTGTACACGACGTTTGCCGGCCTGGCGCAGGCGGTCACACCGGGGATGCGGCTTCTTCTGGACGATGGCGCGCTCGAACTGCGCGTCGAGGCGTCCGACGGGCACAGCATCGAGACGACGGTCACGGTCGGCGGGAAGCTCGCGCAGCACAAGGGCATCAATGCGCCCGACGTCGCGCTGCCGGCCTCGGCGCTCACCGAGAAGGACGTCGCCGATCTGCGCTTCGGCGCCACGCTCGGCGTCGACATGGTGGCCCTGAGCTTCGTGCAGACCGCCGAGGATCTGCTGCGCACGCGCGACGCCCTGCGCGACGCCGGATCGCCCGGCACGCGGCTCATCGCGAAGATCGAACGCCCGCAGGCGGTCGACAACCTCGAAGCGATCCTCGCCAATTGCGACGGCGTGATGGTGGCGCGCGGTGATCTCGGCAACGAAGTGCCGCTGTACAGCGTGCCGCGGGCCCAGAAGGAAATCACGCGGCTGGCACAGCAGGCCGGCAAGCCGGTGATCGTCGCCACGCAGGTGATGGAGTCGATGCGGACGAATCCGCGTCCGACCCGCGCCGAAGTGAGTGACGCGGCCAATGCGGTCGACGACTCGGTCGACGCGATCATGCTGTCGGGCGAAACGGCCAGCGGCCAGTATCCCGTCGAGGCGGTGAAGATGCTCGATGCCGTGATCCGCGATGCCGAGAGTCTCGCGGTGACGCCACGCGCCGCCTTCAATGCCGGCGTCCTCGGCGTGCCGCACAACCGCGCCATCTGCGAAGCGGCAGCGACACTGGCCCGGGCCGGCGACGCCGAAGCGATCGTCGCCGTCACACGCGAAGGCAAGACCGCGCGCGTGCTGTCGGCGCTGCGCCCGTCGGTCCCGATCCACGCCGTCACCTTCGACCCCGCGATTGCCCGGCGCCTGATGCTGCACCGCGGCGTCGAGCCGATCGCCGTCGATCGCGCCGTGCTCGACAATCCTGGCGGCATCGCCGTCGAGCGTCACCTCGTCGAACGCGGCGTCCTCAGCACTGGCGAGTCGATCGTCTTCGTCAGCATCAACGCCGACCTCACGCGCGCCGACGCCAATTTCCTGAGGATTCGTCGGGTCGGTTGACGCGAACTTGGTAGGGACGCCCCGCCGGGGCGTCCGTCGCGGACCGCTCGGCGAGCGGTCCCTACCGAATCGGTTCTTGCCGATTCGGTACGTCGAGATACCGCTGCAAGCCTTGCAGTGCAGCAGTCCAGCCACCGTCGATGACGCGGTAGAAGCGTCGCCAGCGTGGGCTGTCGTCGCAGCCGCTCTGCTGCACGCGCAGGCGGGTGCCCATGCCGGTGGGCTCACAGGTGACGTGCAGCGCCATCGGGCCGATCGGATCACCGTCGGGTGGCAGCCAGTACGCGTCGGCCAGGAAGAACTCGCGGCAGGGACGAACGTCGATGACGACGCCGTAGAAGGTGCCGCCGAGGGGACCAATGAGGTCGTCGTGGCCGTGGGTCGGCCAGGCGAGGGCGTAGATGCCGAGCGGTCGCGGCGTGGCGACGGCGCTGACCACCCCCCACCAGGACTGCAGGTCGTCGACGTCGAAGAACGCGGCGAAGACACGGTCGGCGTCGGCGGCGATCTCGAGCGTGGCATCGAACGCCGAGGGGTCATCCGGGGCGCCGGGAGACATCTCGGGCGGAGTATGACACGCGGCTCCCCTTGCCAGATCCGCGGCCGAGGTCTAGTCTTAGGGCCGGGCAATGACGCGTACCACCATTACCATTACCGTGACCACTCGAAAGCGGGAACTCACTCCCGCGCGCGGGTGGCACGTGTATGCGTCCTGAGCTGAAGTAAACACACTTCACGCATACGTGCCCTGAGAAACCCGCCGCGCGCCCCGCGCAGGCGGGTTTTGTCGTTTCAGGCGGTCGAAACGAGGAGTCGATGTCTCGAGTGGAAGTGGGCGTGCTGGGCGCCACCGGCACGGTGGGCCAACAATTCGTCCGGTTGCTTGCGAACCATCCCTGGTTCGAGGCCACCTGGCTGGCGGGCAGTGAGCGATCGGAAGGCAAGGCCTATCGCGATGCGGCGGCGTGGAAGCTCTCGACTCCGGTGCCCGACGCGGCCGCGGCGCGGATCGTCCAGGCACCGCAGCCCGGCAAGGGCCCGAAGCTGGTGTTCTCGGCGCTCGACGCCAACGTCGCCGGCGACCTGGAGAAGGCATTCGCCGAAGCCGGCCACATCGTCGTCAGCAATGCGCGCAACTACCGCATGGATCCGCTGGTGCCGCTGCTGGTGCCGGAGGTCAACCCCGACCATCTCGCACTGGTGAGCAAGCAGCAGGGCGCCTACGGCTGGAAGGGCGGCATCGTCACCAACCCGAACTGCTCGACGGTGTTCCTCGCCATGGCGCTCGCGCCGCTGCGGGCCCTCGGCCTGACGAAGGCCAACGTCGTCACGCTGCAGGCGGTGTCGGGTGCGGGCTATCCCGGCGTGCCGTCGCTCGACATCCTCGGCAACGTGGTGCCGTTCATCGGTGGCGAGGAGGACAAGCTCGAGACCGAGCCGCAGAAGATTCTGGGCCGCCTGGGCGAGTCGCGCGTCGATCCGCACCCGGTGGTGGTGAGCGCGCACACGACGCGCGTGCCGGTGATCGACGGCCACACCGAGATGATCTCGGTGGACTTCGCCTCCGCCGTCTCGGCTGCCGACATCCGCGCCGCCTTCGATGCCTTCACGGGTGAGCCGCAGGATCGCGGATTGCCGTTCGCGCCGGCCCGCCCGCTGGTGCATCTCGAGGCCGACAATCGCCCGCAGCCCCGGCTCGACGTCGAGCGCGACAACGGCATGGCCGTGTTCCTCGGCCGACTCCGTCCCTGTCCCGTGCTGCAGCACAAGTTCGTGGCGCTCGGGCACAATACCGTGCGCGGCGCGGCGGGTGCGGCCCTGCTCAACGCCGAACTGATGCAGGCGCAGGGCCTGCTCTGAGGAATCGACGATGGTCGTGATGAAGTTCGGCGGCACGTCGGTGAAGGACCCCGACGCGATCCAACGCCTGGCGCGCATCGTGGCGCGCGAAGCCGGACGGACCGGCACTCCTGTCGTCGTGGTGTCGGCGATGTCCGGCATCACCGATCAACTGCTCGACGCCGTGTCGGCGGTCGAGCGCGGCGACGCCGACCGGGCGGCGCAGAAGGTGACGGTCATGCGCGACCGTCACCGCGCCGCCGCCGAGGCACTGCTGCAGGGGGATGCGCGCGACGAAGTCGTCGACACCCTCGAGCGTCAGTGGCGCGAGACGGCATCGCTGCTGCACGCGATGGCCGTCCTGCGTGAGGTGTCGCCCCGTTCGCGCGACGCGGTCGTGTCGATGGGCGAACTGGCCAGCTCGCAGCTCGTGGCCGCGGCGCTCACGGCGCTCGGCACGCCTGCACGCTACGTCGATGCGCGTGGCGTGCTGGTCACGAGCGCCGACCACGGGCAGGGGCAGCCCGATCAGGCGGCAACGGCGGCTCGCCTGCACGATCGCGTCCTCCCGCTGACGCGGGACGGTGTCGTCGCCGTGCTCGGCGGCTTCATCGGCGCGACGCACGAAGGCGTGACGACGACGCTGGGCCGTGGTGGGTCGGACTACTCGGCGTCGTTGTTCGGCGCGGGGCTGCGCTCGGCGGAGATCCAGATCTGGACCGACGTCGACGGCATGCTCACCGCCGATCCGCGCGTCGTGCAGGGCGCGCGGCCGCTGCCGTCGCTGTCGTTCGCGGAAGCGTCGGAGCTGGCGTACTTCGGCGCCAAGGTGCTGCATCCGAGCACCATTGCGCCGGCCGTGGCCGACGGCATTCCGGTGCGCATCCTCAACTCGCACCGGCCCGAGGTCGCAGGGACGACGATCACGGCGGCGCCGCCATTGCCCGACGCGCCGTTGACTGGCCTGGCGTGCAAGCGCGACATCACGGTGATCGACATCCGATCGACGCTGATGCTGGCCGCCTACGGGTTCATGCGCCGCGTGTTCGAGGTGTTCGAGCGCTATCGCACGTCGGTGGACGTGATCACGACGTCCGAGGTCAGCGTGTCGATCACGATCGAGGACCGCAAGGCGATCGAGGGGATCGTCGCCGACCTGTCGTCGTTTGCCGAGGTGAGCGTCGAGTCCGAGATGGCGCTGCTCTGCGCCGTCGGCGAGCGGCTGCGGCTCGAGGCCGGGCTCGCGGCGCGCGTGCTCGGCGCGCTCGACGAGTTCCCGTTGCGCATGGTGTCGCAGGCCGGGGCACGGCGGAACCTGACGGTGGTGCTGCCGCAGGCGCACCTCCCGGCCGCGATGGCGCGAGTGCACGACCGCTTCTGCCTGGTTCCGGACGAGCAGGCGGAGCCGGCCACGGGAGCACTGGCGTGACCCGAGCGATCCTCTTCGGCCACGGGCGGATGGGCACGCTGGTCGGGTTGCACGCCGAGGCGCATGGTGTGGAAGTCGTGGGCGTCCTGACTCACGAGAGCACCCCCGAGGAGTGGGACCGCATCGCGCAGGCGCGGGCCGACGTCGTGATCGACTTCGCGACGGGCGAGGCGCTGCAGGCCTCGCTCGAGACATTGTGCGCGATGGCGCCGACGCTCATCGTCGGCAGCACCGGCTGGTCGGCGTTCGAACCCGAAGCGCGCGCCATCATCGCGCGGCACGGCGCGGGAGCCGTGGTGGCGTCGAACTTCTCGGTGGGTGCCTACCTGATGGAGGCGGCGGCGAAGGCCATCGCGTCGTCGGCGCAGGCGCTCGACGATTACGAGCCGTTCGTGCACGAGGCGCATCACTCGAAGAAGCGCGACGCGCCGTCGGGCACGGCGCTGCAACTGGTCGACGCGCTGCGTCAGGCGGGCCTGACTCGGCCCGTCGACATGTCGTCAACGCGGGCCGGGCACATTCCCGGCACGCACCTGTTCGGCGTCGACGGTCCGGCTGAAACCGTGACCATCACACACACGGTCCGCGACCGATCCACCTTCGCGCACGGCGCGCTGCGCGCCGCGCGATGGGTGCAGGGGAAGCAGGGCTGGTACACGATGCGCGACGTGCTCGGCATCGGATGAGCACGAAGAACGACGAATGACGAACGACGAACGACCGAATCGATTCCGATTCGTAGCCGTCGACCTTCAGGTCGACGGTCAGCGTTCGCCGAGCGTCCTCCCGAGCGTCGAGCTGAAGCTCGACGCCTACGATGCGCGAGGGCGAACGGCTGTCAGCGTCGGACGAAGTCCGACGCCTACACCTGTCCGTGGCGCCTGCGATGTGTGATTGTTGCCGTACCCGGTACCCGGTACCCGGCCCCCGGTACCCGGTACCCGGTTCCCGGTTCCCGATCCCTGACGCTATATGCTTGACCCCATGACTCCACGTCGTCCGTTCACTGGCTGCGGCACTGCCCTCGTCACGCCCTTCACGGCCGGAGGACGCGTCGACGAAGCCGGCGTGCGCCGCCTGGCGCGCCGGCAGGTCGAGGCGGGCATGCACTTCCTCGTCCCGGTCGGCACGACGGGCGAAGCGCCGACGCTGACGGCCGACGAGAAGCGCCTCGTGGTGAGGCTGGTCGTCGACGAGGTGGCCGGTGCCGTGCCGGTGCTCGCCGGGGCTGGCGGCTACAACACCGCCGAGGTCATCGAGGCAGCGCACATGATGGCGGAGGCCGGCGCGTCCGGGGTGCTGTCGGTGTCGCCGTACTACAACAAGCCGACGCAGGACGGGCTCTACCAGCACTACGCGGCTATCGCCGCCAACACCAGCCTGCCCATCATTCTCTACAACGTGCCCGGCCGTACGGGCAGCAACATCGAG
>DATJTM010000400.1:0-9140 GCA_035503395.1 Luteitalea sp. | reverse complement strand
CGTGGCAGGCACGCCGGTCAGGAAGTCAGCCACGGCATGCCCGGTCATGATGCCGGTGAACCCGAAGGCGCCGCGCGGGCTGTTGGCCGCGAGACGGCCGGTGCGGAGCTTGCGGATGTCGATGCCGGCCCGCAGGTTGTGGGTGCCCTTCGTCCACGAGAGCACGTTGGACACCTGGAACGTCGTGTCGAACTGGTACCAGTTGGTGCCGCCGGCGCCGAGCCCTGAGAACCCGGTCACCGACACGCTCGGAATGCCGAAGTTCCCGTAGCGCGCGTCGGCGTCGAAGCCGGGAATGCCGAGGTCGGAACTCGCCGTGGCGTTGCCGTCGAGGTCGAAGTTGTTCAGCGTGTCCAGTTCGAGACGGTGCCAGCCGATGCGGAAGTCGTTGAGCAGCGTCGGCGACAGCGTCTGCTGGTAGGACAGCAGCGTGTTCTTGTTCTTGCGCGGCTGGTAGAAGGCCGTGGTCGGTACCGCGGCGCCGAAGCCGTCGAACGCATCCACCCAGTTGTAGCGGCCGTAGACGCGGGCCGACTGGCCGAGCACCTGGTCGACGCGCAACAGCAGCTGGTCGTTCTCGTTCTCGGTGAGGACGTCGGTCTGGTAGTTGTTGGCGAGGCCGGGCCCGGTGGGCGCCGGGTAGTACTGCAGCAACTTCAGGGCCTGCGCGGCGATGTCGGCCTGCGGGATGATGTTGCCCGGGTACGGCGCCTTGGTGACCGGGTTGCGGATCTGCGTGGCGACCTCGGAGAAGTCACCGGTGCGCATCTTGGCGGTCGGCACCGACGCCAGCGGGCTGGTCCGGCGGTTGGAGCGCAGGCCCTCGTAAGCGGCCATGAAGAACGTCTTGTTCTTGCCGTCGTAGAGACCGGGGATCATCACCGGGCCGTCGAACTGGACGCCGAACTGGTTGCTCTTCTTCGGCGGCTCCGGCTGCGAGAGGTTGTCGAAGTAGCCGCGGCTCTCCAGCTTGTCGCCCTGGAAGTACTCGAACAGCGACCCGTGGAAGCCGTTGGTGCCGCTCTTGGTCACGACGTTGACGGCGACGCCGAGATAGGCGCCGAACTCGGCCGACGTGCTGCCGGTCTGCACGGTGACCTCGGTGACGGCATCGGCCATCGGCCGCGTGCTGGTCATCGCCAGCAGGTTGGACGTCGCGTTGATGCCGTCCAGCGTCAGGCTGTTCTGAATCTCGCGCTGGCCGGCGCCGCGGAACGACAGCCCGATGTCGGTCGTCTGCCCGCGCAGCACGCCCGGCGTCGTCGCGGCCATCTGCCACACGTTGCGGCCGGACATCGGCAGGTCGGTCACGGCGCGGCGTTCGACCGTCTGCGACACCGTGGCCCGGTCGGTGGCCAGCGTGGTGTTGGCGGCTTCGACGGTGACGGTTTCGGACAGCTCACCGACCTTCAGGACGGCGTCCTGACGGACGACCTGATTGCCGCCGACCTCGATGTTGGTCGCCTTGAAGGTCTGGAACCCCTGCAGGGTGACGGTGATTTCGTAGCGCCCGAGCGGGACGGCGTTGAACTGGTAGACGCCCGCTTCATTGGTCACGCCGGTCAGCGTCGCCTGGGTGCCGACGTTCAGGGCCGTGACCGATGCGCCGGGGAGCACGCCGCCGCCCGAATCGGTGACCGTGCCCACGAGCCCGGTTTGCGACGCGAGCTGCGCAGCCGCAGGCGTGGCGAGGAGTAGACAAAGGGCCGCAGACCACAGGATTCGGAGCACGTGCATCCTCCCGGTCTCATGCAGCTGGCGCACGAGTCGCGGTGAACACGGACGTCGTGTCCGTCACGCGCGGCACTCCCGGGTACGCCAGATTTCTGAAACGCATGGCACCGAAGGCGGTGCGCGGTTTCAATTGCTGCAGAGGTGCACACCTTAAACGAATTCGGGTGCGACGTCCATGTGACGGAACCTGGGGGCGAAACGCCAGAGGGCGAAAAGAGCAAGAAGGGCCAGAAGGGCAAGAAGAGTTTCTCGACCTTTTTGGCACTTCTCGACCTTTTGGCACTTTGAAATGTCTCGAGTTTTTGCCACCCCCAGCTTGTCGTCGGCGCGCCCTTGCCGCTATCCTCGCGCTCGCGTGGCGGGCCGCGGCCCGCCCACCACCACACGCGCCGGGCTCCGGCCCATCTCCAGGAGATTTGCCTTGTCAGCAGCTGGTTCGCAGACCTCGCGCCGTTCCGCCTTCCGCTCGCTCCTCGCCGCTGTCGGCGCCACCGCCACGGGTTTTCTCGGAGGCAAGGCACACGCGGCCACCGCCGACGCCAACGGCATCATCACCGGCCCCGACGAAAGCCAACAGCCGGCCCCGGCCGAGGCCAAGCAGCCGCCGCTGTTCTCGGGCCACAAGATCCACAACGGTCTCGTCTACATCGCCGGCAAGGGCTACCACGAGGCCGGCGACATCAAGGTCCACACCAAGGCCGTCCTCGATTCGGTCGAAGCCGAATTGAAGAAGGCCGGATCGTCGATGGACAAGGTCCTGAAGGTGAACGTCTACCTGCACGACCTGGAGGACTACGCGGGGATGAACGAGATGTACCGTGGCCGCTTCGGCGCCAACCCGCCGGTGCGCACCACGATCGCCGCCTACGGCGGCATCCCCGGCAAGTCGCTGGTGGAGATCGACTGCATCGCGGCGTTGTGAGGCGCAGGGCGCCTCAGAGCGCCAATGCATGAATGCTGAAATGCGGCACATGTCGAGATCGCCCGGAGTCGACATTGCCGCATTGACGCATCACGGGGACGCCACCACTGGCGCCCCCGACTGCCGATTGCCGACTGCCGGCGGGCCTGTGACTTTACGAAGGCCGAAGGCCGGATGACGAAGGCCGCGAGTTATGCCTTCTTCTCGAACACTTCCCGCAGCCTCTTGGCGACGATCTTCTCCTCGCCCGGCTCCATCATCCACACGCCGATCAGCAGTTCCTGACCCGGGCGGACGCCAATCGACGGCGTGCCCTCGCGCAGCTTGCGTGAGACTTCCTGGCCGGTGATGCCGGCCGACGGATCGATCTTCACGGCGACGTGCGGGACGTGGTTGGCCACTTCCGGCACCGTGATCTCGGCGGTCACGCCGGGCAGTCCCGTCAGGCTCTTCAGGATGATGTCGGCGCGCCGCTGGTACTCCTTGTCCAGCGCGGCGTGATCGAGCTTGGTGAAGCGCTCGATCGCGATCAGCATGCCAAGCATCTCCTCCTTGTTCACCTTCATGCCGCGGCCGATCGAGTTGCCGTTGGGCGCCGCGTTGGCGCGGGCGGCGGCGATCAGATCCTTGCGACCGAGCAGGAGGCCGGCGCTCTGCGGGCCGCGAATGCCCTTGCCGCCCGAGAAGGCGACCAGGTCGAAGCCCATCGCCGTGTACTTCCACAGGTTCTCGACCGGCGGCACGTCGGCGGCGCAGTCGTTCATCGTCACCACGCCGTGCTTCTTGCCGAGGGCGACGAACTGCTCGTCGCGGATCTGCCCCACCGAGTTGTTGTTGTTGTAGAAGAGCATCATCGCCGTCTGCGGCGTGATCGCCTTCTCGAGCTGATCGGCCGTCTCGACCTCGATGATCTTCACGCCGGTGTTGCGCACCGCGTGGTCGTAGCCGAAGCGGTGCGACTTCTGCATGATGACCTCGGTCTTCATGCCCGCGAGGTTCGGCAAATCCGTAATCTTCTGCTGGTCGGTGCCGGTCAGCACGCCGGCCGTGCCGAGCG
Source organism: Luteitalea sp. (assembly GCA_035503395.1). Classification (GTDB taxonomy): domain Bacteria; phylum Acidobacteriota; class Vicinamibacteria; order Vicinamibacterales; family Vicinamibacteraceae; genus Luteitalea. The sequence goes on along the minus strand of DATJTM010000400.1, from coordinate 5,427 downwards.
TCATCGCCGAGGCGGCGCCCGAGCTGACCATCGCCGCTTCCGACTTCACGAGCGTCGCAATCCGCTCGCCGACCCGATCGTGCAGTTCGTTGAGCGGCACGAAGTGCTTGGACGCGTAGTTGATCGCTTCCATGACTTCAGGCGGCATCAGCGACGCCGTCATGTCGGTGAAGGTACCGGCGGCGTTGATGAACGGCCGCACGCCGAGTTCCTTGAAGTAGTCGCGCTTGGCGACGGCGGCCGCACTGGCCACCGACGCGCCGCCGCCGACGAAACCGCCGATCAGCGGAACCGTGGAGAGTCGTTCGAAAAAGGTGCGTCGGGTCAGCATGTCGTCTCCTGAATCTCGTCGGCCGTCGTCGTTCGGCCGTCGGCCTTCGACGTTCGTCGTTCGTCGTTCGTCGTTGGAAGCTACGGTTTCGCGGCGATGGCCGCGATGCGGATGCGTTCCTTGCCCTGCGGCTGTACCTGAATCGTGACGCGCGCCGGCGGGTCGGCCGGGAACATCGCCCGGAACACGTCGTTCACGGTCGGCAGATCCGCGACGTCGGTCAGGTACACGGTGACCTGCGTGACGTCAGCGAGACTGGAGTCGCCCTGCTTCAGCAGCGCGCCCAGCCGCGTGAACACCTCGCGCGCTTCCGCTCCCACGTCGCCGCCCCCGGGTATCGCGAAGGCGCTGACATAGATCGTGTTGCCGCGACGAGCCGCACGCACCGAGGCCTCCGGCCAGACCACGCCGAAGTTGTTGCCGCCGGCACTCGGGCGCGTCGCCACGAAGCTCAGTTCGGCCCGAATCGGCCCCGGCAGCCGTGGCACGGCCACGAGCCCGGCGGGCGGCGACGCCTTGGCCACTGCCTTCTCGAGCGTCGCGCTCAGCCCCGCGGCTTCCTCGAGGCGCGTCACGTACCCCTGGGTCCACGCGACGTTCTCGAGTGACAACCCGGCCGCCTTCAGCGTCGTCGTGATGTTGGTGACGGTCTGCGTGACCTGGGCCTCGACGGCTTCGCCGACGGACTTCGTCAGCGGATCCTGACCACCCATGCCCGACACGTAGAGCGTGTCCCCTGCCCACACCGCTGGCGAATACGGCCCGAGCGGCGCCGGTAACGACCCCTGCGGCGGCCGCACCACCGAAATCGCCCCAAGGTCGGCATAGCCGATGCAGCCGATTTCGACGCCCGCGCCACCCGGCAACGCCACCGCCTGAATCGTCGTGCGAGCCGGCACGCGGTCCTTGAAGTAGGAGCCGTACGCGCCGTTCATCGCCGCGTAGTCCTCCATGTTCGCCAGGTACACGTGGCACTTGACCAGGTGCTCGTAGCCGAGACCAGCGGCCTTCAGCACAGCGCCGAGGCCGTCCATGGCCTGGCGCGTCTGCGCGGTCATGTCAGCGCGCGTTGCTCCCTCGCCGGGCAGGCCAAGTTGCCCCGCGATGTACAGCGTCTTGCCGACGAGCACGCCCGGTGAGTACGGTCGATCGGCCGGCACACCGTCTGGGCGGATGGCGCGGCGCCCTGCAGCGACGGGCGTCTGGGCGGCGGCCATGGACGCCGACGCAACGCCGGCCGCCAGCACGGCTCCAAGCAGGCGCTTCATTCGCGCTCCGGCGACGACGCGCGGCGACGCGGGCCGGCGCCGACGCCCTGCGGTGTGTTCGGCATGCTCTGCCAGTGCGGCGCGGCGCGACCGTTCAGGTCCCACACGACCTGTCCGGCCCGCACGGTCACTTCGCATTCGAGCTTCTGCGTCCCCGTCATTCGGCCGCCCGAGGAGTCGATGAAGCCGAACTCGCCCTTGCGCACCGCCAGCACGGCGATGTCGGCTTCGGTGCCCACGGCCAGGTGCCCGAGGTCCGCACGCTTGATCACATCGGCCGCCTTCGCCGTGTTGGCGCGGATGACGTCGTTCAGGGGCATGCCCAGTGCCAGCATCTTCGACATCACGTTGAGGATGTCCTTCATGCCGGCGTTCATGCTGCCGGTGTGCAGGTCGGTGCTGATCACATCCGGGAAGAATCCCTGTTTGACGGCCGGCACGGCCTGCCGCCAGAGGAAGCTGCCGCCGCCGTGCCCGACGTCGAACAGCACGCCCCGCTTGCGGGCCGCGATCACGAAGGGCTCGACCTGCCCCTGCGCGTTGACGATCGGCTCGCGGTCGCGCACGTGCGCGTACATGTGCGTCAGCAGATCGCCGGGCCGCAGCCGCTTGTTGAGGAGTTCGTCCAGCGACAGCGGCGGATTGTTGCCGCCGAAGTCGATCATCACGGGCACGTTGGCTTCCGTGCCGGCTTCCACCGCACGCGTGACCGGCTCCCACTCCGGTCCCATGTAGTGGGCAACCTTGATGCCGACGATCAATCCCGGATGCTGCCGGATGCGCATCGCCGTCAGCTTGGCGTCCATGTCGGCCAGGTTCTGCTCCGCCGGCCCGCCACGCATGCCGGCGCCGACGATATTGAGGAACGACAGGACGCGGGTGCGCGCCGTGTCGATCACCTGCGCCTTGAACTGCGGGAAGCTGCGCCACCCCGCCCCGCCGACGTCGACCAGCGTTGTCTGGCCGTTGCGGAACGAGTGGCTGTCGGGTGGCACTGCCGACGGACCGTTACTGAGGTACGCATCCGGCTCGGTGCCGTAGAAGACGTGCGCGTGCAGGTCGATGAGCCCCGGCACGACGTACAGGCCCTTCGCGTCGACCACCCGGCGCGCCTTCGCGGCGTCGATCGTCGGCGCGATCTCGGCGATCTTGCCGTCGGCCACGGCCACGTCCATCACCGCGTCGCGGCCGTTCTTCGGGTCGAGCACGTGCCCGCCCTTGATCAGGAGCGAATAGGCCGGTTGGGCCGCGGCCGGTGCAGCGATCCCCAGAGCCGCGACGAGCGCGAGGACACAGCGGAACCATGAATGCGTGCAGGTGGACACGGTGAAGGACTCTCACAGTCTCGGACGGCTCGGCGAGCCGTCCCTACCAAACGGAATTACTGCAACCGATGGCCGCGTGTTATAGCACAGGGCTCAGGAGGCTCCTGCTCATGTCCGTTCGTCCGGTTCCCGCGGTCGTCGTCGCCGCAATCGTGATTCCCGTCATCACTGCGGCCTCGATCGCGCGCGCGCCGCAATCGCCCACGGCCCCACCCGCCGCCCCGGCCACCACCGCGGCCGCGCCCGCCACGCCGCAGGCGCCGGCCGCCTCGCCAGTGGAGTCGCTGTCGCCCGAGGCGGTGATTGCCGCCCTGCGCCGGCCCGAGAACAGCACCGGCAACATCGCCGACGCCGTCGAGGCCGCGACCGGTGCCCGGGGCTGGATGTCATCGGACATGAAACCCATCAGCGCCGGCAAGATCGTCGGACGCGCGTGGACCGCCCTGATGCGTCCGGTGCTGAAGAGCGACACCCGCACCTACCCGAACTATCTGCTGCAGATCCTCGACGAGGCGCCGGCCGGCAGCGTGCTGGTCTATGTGATGGAGGACGGCCTCGAGATCGCCGCGATGGGCAACCTGATGGCCACGACGGCGGTGGCGCGCGGGCTGGAAGCGACGGTCATCGACGGCGCGATTCGCGACGTGACCGAGATCAAGGCGATGGGCCACAAGGTGTTCGCGCGGCGGATCAGCCCGGCGACGTCGGTGGGCCGCATGGTGAGCGTGTCCAAACAGCAGCCCGTGCGCTGCGCCGACATCCTCGTCACGCCCGGCGACTACATCGTCGGCGACGCCGACGGCGTCGTGGTGGTGCCGCAGGCGGCGGCCAACCAGGTGGTGGCGCTGCTGAAGGACTACGATGCGCGCGAGTCGAAGATGGTGCCGATCATCCAGCGCGAGAAGTCGATGCTGAAGGCGCTGGAAATCTACGGCCGCTACTGAGACCCGATGCTGCTCCTCGTCTCACTCCTGCTCGCCGCCACGCTGACCACGCCAGGCACGCAGCCGCAGGTCGCGCACGATGGCGACCGCGTCGTGGTGACCGTGGCGCGCGGCGACCGCATCGGCGTGCTGCGATCGACCGACGCCGGCCGGACGTTTCGTGAAGCCACGTCGATCGTGCCGGCCGGTCGCATGGCGGCAGGGATGCGACGAGGGCCGCGCGTCGCCGTCACCTCGTCGACGGTGATCGTGTCGGCCGTAGTCGGTGCGCAGGGTGGCGGCAAGGACGGCGACATCGTCGTCTACCGGTCGACCGACCAGGGCACGACGTGGACGACTGGGACGGTCGTCAACGACGTGCCCGCCGCGGCTCGCGAAGGGATGCACGGCATGGCGGCCACGCCCGAGGGGCTGGTCGTCGTCACATGGCTCGACCTGCGTGAGAACGGCACGCGCGTGTACGCCGCGGTCTCGCGCGATCATGGCGCGACGTGGGAGCCCGACGTGCTGGCGGCGTCGTCGCCGGATGGCGCGGTGTGCGAGTGCTGCCACCCCTCGGTGGCGCTCGACGGGCATGCGATCGCCATCCTCTTCCGCAATCACGTCGGAGGCGCCCGCGACCTGCACGTGGTGCGCTCCTCGGATGGCCGCACGTTCACCGCGCCCGCTAAGCAGGGCACCGGCACGTGGGCCCTCCAGGCGTGCCCGATGGACGGCGGCGGCCTGACACTGGATCCCAGGGGCGTGACCAGTGCGTGGCGCCGCGAGGATCGCGTCTACCTGTCGTCGCCACTCGAACCCGAGCGGTTCGTTGCCATCGGCCGCGATCCCGTCGTCGCGGCGCGCGCCGGTGGCCTCGCTCTCGCGTGGACCACGCGCGACGGCGTGATGCTGCAGCGGGGCTCGACGACGCGCCTGATCGGTGCAGGCGGCTTCGCCTCGATCGCGGCGTTTCGCGATCACACGCTGGTGGCCGTCGAGCATGGCGGACAGGTCACCGTACACGTCGTGCCGCGCGAGTAGCGGCGCGGTCTCTCGTCCACGGACGCATCTCCATGATTAAGATGAGACGTGGACGAGCGTGAAGCACGCGCCAACATCCTCGAACAGGATCGTCAGCTCGAGCGACTCCGGCACTGGAGCTACCTGCTCGATCAGGTGTTCCGGATTCCCGGCACCAACGTCCGCTTCGGCTGGGACGTGATCGTCGGGCTGATCCCCGGGTTCGGCGACCTGAGCAGCCCGCTGTTCGGCGTGCTCATCGTCGTGCAGGCCTACCGCATGGGTGTGCCGCGCATCGTGCAGGCGCGCATGGTCATCAACGCCATCGTCGATGCGCTGCTCGGCGTGGTGCCCGGCCTCGGCAACGTCGCCGACATCTTCTGGCGCGCCAACACCTGGAACATGCGCCTGCTCGAGCGACACGCCCGCCCGGGCGTCCCGCATTCGCCGGCCGACGCGGTCTTCGTCGGCTCGATCGTCGGCCTCCTCCTGGTGCTCGCCGTGTTGCCGGTCGTCCTCGGCCGACGTCTGCGGCCACTGCGACACCTCATTGCAAG
>DATJTM010000399.1:0-10769 GCA_035503395.1 Luteitalea sp. | reverse complement strand
GCCGGGCAGGACGCCACGCGTCTGCAGGCCGAGCTCGATCGGCTGCAGCGGTTGTATGACGCCACCATGGCAGCCGCGAACCGTCTTCGCGCCCTGGCCCCCGATGATCTGCCGACATTGCGTGGCGGTCAGGCACGCCTTGAGTACGAGGACTTGTACTGGGTGCGATTGATTGGGCTCGAGAGTGAGGCTGTCGAAAACGCGATGGCCAATTTCCGCAAACTGCTCATCGCCTGGGAGCAGGATGCCGAGAAACCGACGGCTCGGCTGAATGACGCGCTCCTCGAACTCGCGAAGAAGTGTCACGAGCACTTGCGCTCCCAGCAGGAGCGGATTGCCGACCTGCGCCGGCGTGAGATCGGGTCGTCGCCGGAGCCATCCCCGCGTCACCCTGACACGCGCGGCGCCGCAACGGCTGCGTGCGTCGGCTAGACTGCGGGCACGATGCGCATTTCTCCCCGCGTAGCCTCGGTCTGCACGGCGCTGCCGTTCGCGTTCACGCTCGCCGCCATCTGCGGCGGATCGCCCATCTCGGCCGAACAGCCGTCGCCGGTCGCAAAGCCGTCTGGGGCATCCGGTGCAGCCGTGCGGCTGCGCGCCGTCGGCCCCGATTCCACACGAGGACGCGCGGATGCCGTCGTCGTCGAGGCAGGGGCGCTGGTCCACACGGCCCTCTTCCGGCCGGTCGACGCCAGAGGACGTGTGCAAGGCGCAGGCGACGCCGCCGCCCAGGCCGCGCACATCCTCGACGCGCTCGCGACGGCGCTGAAGTCTGCAGGCACGGGGCTGGAGCACGTCGCCCGCCTGAACGTGTACGTCGCGGACGCGTCGGTGGCGACCGTCATCGACCCGGTGATCACGAAACGCTTCAGCGGTCGCGCCACTCCGGCGATGACCTTCGTCGAGTCGCGCATGCCGGTGACCGGCACACTGGTCGCGATGGACGCGATTGCTGCGACGGGGCTGGCCTCGGCGACTGCGACGCGGATCGCCGTCACCGGGCTCGCTCCGGCCGCCGGTGGCAGCGCGCACGTGGCGGTACAGCCCGCCGGTCCGTTCGTGATCGTCTCCGGCCGCGCCGCGCCGGGCGAGTTCGACGCCGCCGTCAAAGGCACGATCGAACAGCTGCGCGGCGATCTGAAGACGGCGGGCCTCGGCCTCGACCACGTCGTGCACGTGAAGTCGTTCCTCGGCGACATGACCCGCGCACAGGAGTTGCAGCGGCTCGTGGCCGAGTCGTTCGGCGGCACCGCGCCGCCGCAGGTCGTCACCGAGTGGCGCGACTCGTCGCTGCCCGTCGAGATCGAACTGGTCGCCACCGCATCCCGTGCGACCGGGACCGAACGTGTGACGTTCGTCGAACCGATCTCGTCGCGGTACAGCCGCGTCGCTCGCGTCTTCGAGGGCCAGCCGGTGTTCGTCGCCGGGCTGACCGGCACGTCTGCCGATCCGGCCGCGCAGGTCCGCGAGATCTTCGATCAGCTCCGCCGCATCGTGACGGACGCCGGCAGCGACATGCGCCACGTCGCCAAAGCCACGTATTACGTAGCAGACAAGGTGGCCGACCAGGAGATCAACACCGTCCGGCCGTCGATCTACGACGCGGCGCGCCCGCCAGCCGCCTCCAAGATCTCGGTCCCCGGCACTGGGCGAGCCGGCAAGGCGACCGTCATCGACTTCATTGCCGTGACGACGCGATGAGCGCGACGTTCGTCCGTCGCACGCTGCTGGCGGCGGTGTTGCTCGGCGGAATTGCGTGGTCGTCCGGCCGCATCGTCGCGCAGGTGGGCGATCGCGCGTCGATCGATACGGGTGCGCCGCCGGCCGACTGGAAGATTCCGCCGGCTCCGGTGCGATCGCCGGAAGAGTCGATGCGGATGATGGAGCTGCAGCCAGGCTTCCGCATCGAGCTCGTCGCCGGCGAACCGCTCGTCCAGGACCCGATCGCGTTTGCGTTCGACGCCCGCGGTCGTCTCTGGGTGCTCGAATGGCCGTCGTACAACTGGCCGCTGCACGGCGTGCTGCCCGGACTGGACCCCGCACCAACCCCACCCAGCCGGCTCGTCGTGCTCCGCGACACCAACGGCGACGGGCGGATGGACACGCGCACCGTGTTCGCGCAGATGGACTGGCCGCGCGGCATTCAGCTGGCCGACGACGGCGTGATCGTCTTCGCACTGCCGGACATCCTGTTCCTGCGTGACACCAACGGCGACGACACAGCCGACTCACGCGAGGTGATCGCCTCGGGGCTGCCGATTCCGGTGAATCCACACCTCGCGCCGAGCAGTCCATCGTGGACGCTCGACAACTGGACCTACGGCCTGCAGGTCGACGATCGACTCCGCCGCACCGGCGACAGGAGAGTCGCGATCCGATCGGGTCGCCTGGCTGGCCAGTGGGGCATGTCGCACGACGACTTCGGACGGCTGTTCTTCAGTTACAACCAGGATCACATCCGCGGCAGTCTAGTCCCCGCGCACTACGCGACGCGCAATCCGCACTACATGGCATCGGCAGGCGTCGACGTGCGGATCGGGCAGGACAACGAGGTGTGGCCGCACGCCATCACCCCGGGTGTCAACCGTCGCGCCCAGCTGCGCGACGACGGAAGGCTCCGCGTGTTCACGGCGAACGCCGCGCCGACGGTGTATCGCGGCGATCAGTTTCCCGAGGAGTACCGCGGCAACGTCTTCGTTGGTGAATCAGCCGGGCGCTTGATTCGCCGTTCGGTGCTCTCGGAGCGCGACGGCATCGTCACCGGTCAGAACGCGTACAAGGAGCGCGAGTTCCTGTTCTCGAACGACGAGCGGTTCCGGCCTGTCTACAGCGCGACCGGACCCGACGGCGCGTTGTACGTCGCCGACATGTACCGCGGCATCATCGAGGGCCACCTGTTCCTGACGACGTTTCTGCGCAATCAGATTCTGGACCGCGGCCTCCTGCGCCCATTCCAGGGCATGGGACGGATCTACCGCATCGTCCACGAAGGCCGTCCACTTGGGAGGGCGCCTGCCGTCACCGACACGCCTGCCAGCTGGGTCCCGGTTCTGTCGCATGGCAACGGTCACTGGCGCGACCTCGCCCAGCGCACGCTCGTCAGCGCTGGCGATGCGTCGGTGGTGCCAGCTGTCCGCGGCTTGGCGGCGTCACACGCAGAGGCCCGCGTGCGCGTGCATGCGCTCTGGACACTGGAGGGACTGCACGCGATCGACGAACCTCTCCTGCGCACGCGCCTGGCGGACTCCGCACCTCAGGTTCGCATCGCGGCGCTGCGGATTGCGGAATCGCGACTCTCGGAAGCCTCCGTCCGTCGCGACGTGCTGCAACTGGTCGACGATGCGGACGTCGCCGTGCGGCGTCAGGTGCTGTACACGCTGGGGGCATCCGACGCGGCTGAGGCGCGCGACGCGTGCCGTCGCCTGCTGCAGCGCGATCGCGCCGAGCCGTTCATCGTGGACGCCTTCATGAGCGGCCTGAACGGCCGCGAGCGCGAGACGCTCGAGCAGCTGTCGTCGTCGCCGGCCTGGTCTGACGATCGTCCCGAGCACCGCGCGCTCTTGCTGGCGCTGGCGACCGCAGTCGCCAACGAGCGCAGCGCCGATGGCCAGGCGCTGCTGCGGCGGTTGTCGTCCGAGTCGTCGGCGCGTCCCGGGTGGATTCAGGCGGCCGTCCGGGAAGGCGTGACGGCGTCGGCACCGGCCGAGGCCGCCAGCGCGACGCCTCGCGACCCCGCGACGGCGGCGCTGGTCCAGCAGGGGAGAGCGGCCTTCGGTGTATGCGCGGCGTGTCATCAGGTGGACGGCCGCGGCCTCGCGTCGCTGGCCCCGCCGCTCGCGGGTTCGCCACGCGTGACCGGCCCCGCCGACGTGCTGATCGACATCGCGCTCAATGGCCGCGACGAGGATCCCGCGTTCCCCAGCATGCCGCCACTTGGCGCGCTCTCGGATGCGGAGCTTTCGAGCATCCTGACCTACGTCCGTCAGGCGTGGGGCAATGCGGCGCCGGCCATCACGGCCGACGCGGTGCGGGCCCGCCGGTCGGCGCCGACGCCCCGTTAGTAAGGCCGCCGTTCCACTGGCGCCATTTGCGAGGAGAATGAGCGCGTGCGTGGCTATGTTCTTCTCGCGTGTGCGCTTCTCGTCGCATCGGCGCTGCAGGCTCGGGGCCAACAGGCCGCCTCGGCCTCGGCCGCTCCGGTCGGCTCGGCGCCGTTCAACGACTCGATTCGCAAGGCCGATCTGAAGGCCGACATCGACCTCATGGCCGGCGACCGCACGCGCGGCCGCTTCATCGGCACCGAGCAGTACGCGTGGACGGCGGACTTCATCGCGTCGCGGTTCGCGCGGCTCGGACTGAAGCCAGCAGGGGAGGCCGGCACCTGGTTTCACGAGTTCGACCTCGTCGCAGTGACCGCGGGTCGTCACAACACGCTGGAGGTCGCGGGCAGCGACGGCACGACCTGGCGCCCGCAACACGGGCAGGACTTCCACGTGCACCGGTTCGGCGCCAGCGGACGCGTGCAGGCGCCGGTCGTGTTCGCCGGGTTCGGCATCACCGCGCCGGCGCTCGGATACGACGACTATCGCGGTGACGTGAAGGGCCGCATTGTCCTGATCCTCGATCACGAGCCCGGGGAGCGCGACGCCAACAGCCCGTTCGACGGCGTCGTCACCGCTGAAGCCGCCGTGCCGTTCCGCAAGGTGCTGGCGGCGCAGGCGCGTGGCGCGGTCGGCGTGCTGTTCGTCAGCGACGTGCACAATCACCGCGGGCCGTCGTCGTTTGCCGCTGCGGCGGCAGCCTACTGGCCCGAGGTGACGCCGCGCATCGATCGCTATTTCCTGCGCGACTTTCTCGAGCAGGTCCGGATTCCGGCCGCACAGATCTCGCCATCGCTGGCGGCCACGCTGCTGCAGGGCACAGGCAAGACGCTCGACCGGCTGGCCAGCGCGTCCGAAAGTGCCGCTGGTGGCACGGTCGTGCCGCTGGCCGGGCAGTCCGTGACCCTGACGACGGACGTCGTGCGTCACGTCATTCCCGATCGCAGCGTCCTCGGGCTGCTCGAAGGATCGGACACGACGCTCGCGAGTGAAGTGGTGCTGATCTCCGCGCACCACGATCACAATGGCGCCGACGGCAACCAGATCTACAACGGCGCCGACGACAACGCGTCCGGCACGGCGGGCGTGATCGACATTGCCGAGGCCTACACGCTGGCCGCGCAGGCCGGCCGCCGCCCGCGCCGGTCGGTGCTCTTCGCCGTCTTCGGCTCGGAAGAGCGCGGGCCGCTGATCGGATCGTGGGCGTACACCGAGCGGCCATCACGCCCCCTCGACAAGACGATCGCGGTCATCAACATGGACATGATCGGGCGCCACATGGAAGTGCCGGCTGGTGGCGGCGCACGCTTTGCCGGCCTCCCGGTGCAGACGGCCGAATCGAATCGCAACAGCGTCAACGTCATCGGTGGATCTCGCGCACCGACGTTGAAGGCCGCCGCCGAACGCGCCAATCAGGTGTTCGGGCTGACGCTGAAAACCGACCTGGACAACAACGGGTCGAACCTGCTGCGACGGAGCGACCAGTGGCCGTTCCTGCAGCGTGGCGTGCCCGCCATCTGGTTCCACACGGGCCTGCATCCGGACTACCACACCGTCTTCGATCGTCCCGAGAAGATCGAGTACGACAAGATGGAACGCATCGTCAGACTCGTGCATCAACTGAGTTGGGATCTCGCGCAGTAGGCTCGCTCGTCACTCGCCAGGAGGCCGCCTTGCATTCATCCGTGTCTCGCCGCTCGTTCCTCGCCGTCGCCGGGGCCGCCGCCCATCTCTGGGTGCCGCAACCCGTGCGCGGTTACACGAGTGCCGAGGTGCGGGCCAGGGCCGACGGTGATGTGGTGAAGCCGGGCCTCTCGAAGTGGGAGCTGGATACGCCGTCGCTGTGCCTCGACCTGGATGCGATGGAGCGCAACGTCGCCACCATGCAGGCGGCGATGAAGTCCTTCGGCATCACCAGTCGTCCGCACGCCAAGACGCACAAGACGTCGGCCATCGCGAAGTACCAGATGCAGACCGGCTCGATCGGCATCTGCTGCGCGAAGCTCGGTGAAGCCGAGGTCATGGCCGCCAACGGGCTCGACCGCATCCTGATGACGACGTCCAGCGCGACGCCGGCCAAGATCAAACGGGCGATGGCCATCCGCAAGCGGACGCCGCACTTCATCCAGGCCGTCGACTACATCCCCGGCGCCGAGATGCTGTCGGCCGCCGCGAAGGCTGCCGGCCTCACTGCCGACGTCGTGATCGATGTGGCGGTCGGTTCACGCACCGGCGTGCCGGCCGGGGCCGAGGCGCTGGCGCTCGCGCAGGCCGTGGACAAGCTTCCTAACCTGAAGCTGCGCGGCATGCTGTCCTACGACGGCGGCGTGCAGCACGCCAAGGGATTCGCGGCGCGCAAGCAGCGTGCTCACGACACGATCGCGCCCAACGCCGAGACGTTGCAGAAGATGAAGGCATCAGGGCTGAACACCGAGATCTTCAGTGGCGGCGGCACCGGGACCTACAGCGTCATGCACCTGGTGCCTGGTTTCACTGACGTGCAGGTGGGCAGTTACGTGTTCATGGACATGCAGTACCTGGCCATCGGCAGCGAGGACGGCGATCCGGTCTACAAGGACTTCGTCCCGTCGCTGACGGTGCTGACCACCGTCGTCAACAACCGGTTCGCCGGGCGCCTCACGACGGATGCGGGAACCAAGGCCCTCACGCTCAACACGCCGCGTCCGGGAGTGGTGGGAGAGCCGGGGATGGACTACGTGGCTGGCTCGGATGAGTTCGGATCGATCACGATCACCGGCAGCCCATCGAAGTCGTATGCCATCGGCGACAAGCTCGAGGTCATCGTTCCGCACTGCGATCCTGTCGTGAACGAGTACGACACGCTGTACGGCATCCGCAAGGATCGCGTCGAGACGGTCTGGACGATCGAGGGACGCGGCCGGTCTCAGTAGCGACTGCCGGTCTCAACGTCCGCCGTCAGCGTCGCCCGTACGGCGCGTCACCACCGTCGAGGACCTCGATCTTCACCGCCTCACCTGCCTTGAGGGTGAGGGCGAGGCCCTGGACGAGCTCGGAACCGAGACGGTCGGTGGGTGTCCCGCTGCCGACCTGCACGCGGTAGCGCCGGTCGTGCTCGACGGTGAACCACTCCGGCCACTCGTTCAGGCGCGGATAGTTGACCGGCAGGTGCAGATGGTCGCGGTGTCGGGGGTAGTCGAAGCGGACGACACCCGTCCACGGCGCCTCCGCCTCCACGACGAAGGTCGCGTGCTTGCCGGCCCGCGACGCCCCGAGGTGCACCGTCTTCGTCCACGGTTCGAGTCGCGCCCCCTGTGACTTCCACATCACGTACATCAGCGACGTCCGAATCACGTTGCCGTCGCCGTGCCAGTACTCGACGATGCCATTCGGCCGGATCTTGTCGAGCATCTTCGTCGTCGCGACGTCGATCTGTTCGCCGAGCGCCGCGTTGGGCAGACGGTTCATCAACACGAGGGCTGATTCGATCGCGTCCGAATACGAGTCCGCGCTCCACCAGGCGACCGGCGGTGTCTCGTCGAACAGGTAGTCCGGCTGTTTCACGACGGTGGCGATGGCCTGATCGACGGCGGCCTTGAAGCGCCCTTCACCGGTCGCCATGTAGGCCGTGTAGACGCCGTTGAACATGTAGCCCCAGCAATGCGCGTGACGGCCGGCGATCGGCTTGCCGGTGGCGATGTCGATGTCGTGGTGCCAGACGCCGTCGGGCGTGCGGCCGACCTCGAGCAGGCGGTCGATCATTTTCGTGAACGGCTCGAGGTATGCGGCCGCCTTGTCCGGCCGGGCGTACTTGGCGAGGATGTAGGCCTCGGACAGGCCGCCGACGATCTCGTTGCCGTGGTCCGACAGGACGAATCGCGTGGTCAGCGGCTTACGGGTCTGCGTGTCCCAGCGATCGACCGGCAGGTACTGCGTGGTCGGCAGCATGTCGAGGAAGTAGAAATCGGCAATCGCCAGGACCTGATCGCGATAGGCGGGGTTACCGGTACGGAAGTACAGCCGCGTCAGCACCTGCAGCATGTTGCCGTTGATCTCGGTGGTCTGGGCCGGCAGCGTTCCGCGTGACGTCTTGTATGGCGCGTGGGTGACGATGTCGCTGGCGATGCCCTCCATGCGGTGGTACCAGGGCGTGTCGCCGAACAGTTCGGTCAGCGGAATCAGCCCGTCCTTCATGTATTCGCTGGAGCCGAAGATGATGGCGTCCATGTCGATGTTGGCGCGCACGAACCCCTTGCCGCCCCCGTGCACGTCGTCGGACAGGCGGCCGACCCGCGTGGTGTGCAGCGTCTCCTGCCGCAGGATGTCGAGCATCGCGCCGTGGTACACCGACGGTTCGGTGAGGCGCGCCGCCATCACCATGAAGGGATAGAGGTCGGCGGCGGTGTTGGCCACGACCCACGACGGGTCGTACGTGCTGCCCTGGAACTCGCCCCGGTGCGGCAACAGGCCGGTCGTGGCATCGCGACGGGCGAGCCACGCGTGCATGATGCGCTGGCTGTCGACCAGGGCACGGGTGGCGCGGCGGCCGTCCTGCCTGGCGCGCGTCTCGACTTCGTCAGGAGCGGCGGTCACCGATATCACGGCGCCGAGGACCAGAGCGGCAAGCGTAAGGATGCGATACATGGGAGGCGCCGCCATTGTATGCGTCATGCGCAGCGGGGTTGCCAGTACGATCACGACGAACCAGGGAAGGGCGCAAGGAGTCAGGGATGAGACAGGTGGCGACAACGTCAGGACGATGCCTGCTGTTCCGCGGCGTGAGCGGACTCATGGTGGCTGGTCTCATTGCCGTCAGCGCCGACGTGCCGCGTGCGCAGGACGGTGGCGCGACGGTGCCGGCCGGCTTCACCTCGATGTTCAACGGCAAGGACCTGGCCGGGTGGCGCGGACGCCCAGGCAAGGGCGGCGTGTTCAGTCCCTACGTGGAAGCGGCCTTCACCGATGCCGAGCGGGCGGCGAAACAGGCCGAATGGAATGCCGATCGCGACCGGCACTGGTGGGTCGATGCCTCGGGCCCCGAACTGGTGAGCGACGGCCTCGGCGTGCACCTGGCGACCGAGAAGGCTTACGCCAACTTCGAGATGCTCGCTGACTGGAAGCTGACCGTGCGCAACGGCATCACCGGCATCTACCTGCGGAGCTATCCGCAGGTGAAGCTGTGGGATCCGGCCAGCGCCACCAACCAGCAGACCGGCTCATGGCGCGGATCGGGCGCGCTGTGGAACAACAACGACGACAATCCCGGCAAGTGGCCCCTCGTCAAGGCTGATCGGCCGATCGGCGAATGGAACCACGTGCGCGTGCGGATGGTGGGTGAGCGCGTCTGGGTCTGGCTCAACGACCGGCAGACGGTTGACGGGCAGCGACTCGACAACTACTTCGATCGGACCAAGCCGCTCCTCCCCTCGGGCGCCATCGAACTGCAGACGCACGGCACCGAGGTACGTTTCCGGCGTTTGTTCATCAAGGAGCTGGACGCCGCAGGGAAGTAAGCCGTCCCTGACACGTCGGCCCTCCACGTGAACCGGCGGGCGCCATCGTCGCGTGAGCGACGGGCCTTGCGTGGGTCATTCTGGCGTCTCTGCGCGCAGGAGAACAGCCGGCGTCCGCTGACCCCCGCTCGCCGTGTCGCCCGGCATCCTGACGCCCCAGTGCCAGATGTCGCCGCCGGCCGTGACGGCGAACGACCGGAAGCCCGAGGTGCGGACGGCCACCACTTTCGGGAGCCCGGGCACACGGCCCGGCACCATCTGGTAGCCAGCCGCGTTGTTGCCGATCTGGCCGTAGCCATTCGAGCCCCACGCGCGGACCGAGCCGTCGGCGAGCACCGCGAGCACGTGTCCTTCGCCCGCGTCGAAGGCGCGTACGCCCTTCAACCCCGGGATGGGCGTCGGCGTGGGCTGCGTACCGCCAGGCTCACGCTCGGATCCCGGCCGCGACCCGGTGCCCATCATGCAGCTCTGATTCGAGCCCCACGCGAGCAGGACGCCGTCGGCGGTCAGTGCGAACGAGGAACTCAGGCCGGCATCGATCGCGGTAATCCCGTCGAGGCCCGGGACGCGGGTCGGCGGCTGCGTCAACTCGCTGCTGCCGGTGCCGAGTTGACCCGCGCCGTTGAAACCCCACGTGTAGACATGCCCGTCGCGGTCGAGTGCGATGCCATGCCGGGCCGACGTGGCCACCTGCGCGATATTGGCGAGGCCGGACACGACCGTCGGTGGCGACGGCTCACCGGGCGACGTGAACGGTCGCTCGCCACGGCTGGCCCACTCGTAGACGACACCGTCACGACGGAGCGCCACAACGACGGTGTTGTTGGCGGCGATCTGGACGATGTCGCGCAGGCCGACCACTGTGTTCGGCCTGGCGCTGGCGGCGTCCCAACCGACCACCATGCCCGTGTCGAGGAGCGCGTAGAAGCCGCCCTGGCTGGCCGTCCCCTGTACGGCTGGGCCTGGGAGTTCCACCGATGTCGGTCTCTGGGACGTCGTCCGCCCAGCGTTCCACACGTGTGCGCTGCCATCGTCACGCACGAGCAGTACACCCGCGTTCGCTGCCGCGAGCGACACACGCAGTGGAACAGACGCCGACGGCTGGCCGATCACGGTGGCACCGCCGGTGAGGACGAGAGCGAGCAGGAGAACGCGGCAGTCGATACGCAGAAAAGGC
>DATJTM010000398.1:0-4186 GCA_035503395.1 Luteitalea sp. | reverse complement strand
GCGAGGGCCGGCCCGAGACAAGGGGCCCTACCTGCGAAGGCCGGCTTGGGACAAGCGGCCCTACCTGGTGAGGTCAGCCCGACTGCCGACCGGCCGACTCCCGACTGCCGACTACCCTTCTCACTTCTGACTTTCGACTTCTGACTGTCCATAGAGATGACCCGCTTCCCGACGCGCGTGTGGTCGACCATCCAGCAGCACCGGCTGCTGGTCGAGGGCGATCGCGTGCTCGTGGCCGTGTCGGGCGGCGCCGATTCGACCGCGCTGGCGCACGTGCTGGCGAGCCTGGCGCCGCGCGCGCGGGTCAGGATTGTCGGTCTCGTTCACGTCCACCACGGCCTGCGCGGCGCCGAGGCCGACGCCGATGCCGCGGCGTGTGAAGCGCTGGCGACGACGATGGGGGTGTCCTTCGACCTGATCCAGGTCGATGTCCGTGCCGAGGCTATGCGCCGCCGCTGGTCGATCGAGCGCACCGGGCACGCGCTCCGCCACGCGGCCTACCGGATGGCGGCCCGCCGACGGCTGGCGACGCGGATCGCCCTGGGCCACACGCTCGACGATCAGGCCGAGACCGTGATCCTGCGGCTCCTGCGCGGCGCCGGCACCCGCGGGCTCTCGGGCATCTGGCCGATGCGCGGCCTGGTCATCCGGCCATTGCTCGAGACCCGACGCGCCGCCGTGGAACATTACCTGGCCGAACGGGGTCTACGGTGGAGAGAGGACGCGTCCAACCGCGACGAGTCCATCCCGCGCAACGCCGTTCGCCACAGCGTGCTGCCCACCCTGATGCGAGTCGCCGGAGCGAGCCTGCCCGAACGGCTGGCCCGGCAGGCCGATGCGTGGAGAGACGATGAGCGATGGCTCGCCGCGAGTGTGGCGGTGGAGGTGCCCTCGCTGCTGATGCCGGATGCTGACGGCGGCTGGCTGCTGGATGTGCGCCGGCTCGAGGCGGTGCCGCCGATGTTGCGGCGGCGGGTGCGGCAGGCGGCGCTCGAGCAGATGCTGCCGCGCGGGCAGGTGACGCTGGCGATCGCGACGGCGCTGGCCCGGCTGGAGCGACTGCCCGAGGGCCGGGCGGCACGATTGCGGGGGCTTCAGGTCACCAGGTCGGGTAGCCTTCTGCGGTTCGCGTCGGTTGGAGCCGACACAGGATCCAGTCGGGAGCCGCGGGCCGGGCTCGAACTGACGTTGACGGTGCCGGGCCGGATGCACGTGGCCGACCTCGGCCTGGAACTCGAAGCGTCAGTCCTCCGACGCTCCGACTGGCGGGCCGACGCTCCGCCGGACGAGACGCTGGTTGCCTCGGTCGCGCTCGATGCGAGCGCCATCGGGCATAGGATGGTCGTTCGGACGCGACGCCCGGGAGACCGGATGCGGCCGTCCGGGCTGCAGGGCAGTCAGAAGATTCAGGACCTGATGGTGAACCGCAAGGTCCCGCGCCACGAGCGCGACCGCGTTGCCGTCATCACGACCGAAACTGGACAGATTGCGTGGGTGGTTGGCCTCGCAGTCGGCGAGGAATTTGCAGTCCAACCGCATACGACCCGCGTGCTACTCTTGTCAGTCACGCGCCCAGGAGGAAAGGCTTGAACTCGACGCTCAGGAGCCTGCTGTTCTGGATGGTGCTCGTCATCGTCGGGGTGTTGATCTGGAATTTCTCAGCGAACTTCCAGGCCCGCGAAGAAGTCATCCCGTTCAGCACGTTCGTCCAGCAGCTGGACACCAACAAGGTCGACAAGGTCACCATCACCGGGCAGGAGATCGTCGCGCAGTATCGCGACGGTGAGAAGGCACGGACCTTCGCTCCCAGCCAGTACGAGGGCCTCGGCAACAAGCTCGTCGCCAACAAGGTCGAGGTGACCGCCAAGGAGCAGACCAGCAGCCCGTGGGGGCTGTTCCTCTACACCTGGGCCCCGATCCTGTTGATGATCGGCTTCTGGATCTTCTTCATGCGGCAGATGCAGAGCGGGGGCAACAAGGCCCTGTCGTTCGGCAAGAGCCGCGCGAAGCTGTCGTCGGGCTCCCAGAAGAAGGTCACGTTCAAGGACGTGGCGGGTGTCGACGAAGCCAAGGAAGAGCTTCAGGAAATCATCGACTTCCTGAAGGAGCCGCAGAAATTCCAGAAGCTCGGTGGCCGCATCCCGAAGGGCGTGTTGCTCATCGGCCAGCCGGGTACGGGCAAGACGTTGCTGGCCCGCGCCGTCGCCGGTGAGGCCAACGTCCCATTCTTCTCGATCTCGGGTTCGGACTTCGTCGAGATGTTCGTCGGCGTCGGCGCCAGCCGCGTCCGCGACCTCTTCGAACAAGGTAAGAAGAACGCGCCCTGCATCATCTTCATCGACGAGATCGACGCGGTCGGTCGTCACCGTGGCGCCGGTCTCGGCGGTGGTCACGACGAGCGCGAGCAGACGCTGAACCAGCTGCTCGTCGAGATGGACGGCTTCGAGAGCAACGAGGGCGTCATCCTCGTGGCCGCGACCAACCGTCCCGACGTGCTCGACCCGGCCCTGCTGCGTCCCGGCCGCTTCGACCGCCGCGTCGTGGTCGACCTGCCGGACGTCCGTGGCCGCGAGCAGATTCTCGCCGTCCACACCAAGAAGATCCCGATGGGCGACGACGTGAAGCTGAACGTCATTGCCCGCGGCACCCCGCGCTTCGCTGGTGCGGACCTCGCGAACCTGGTCAACGAGTCGGCCCTCATTGCCGCTCGCCAGAACCGCAAGGTCGTGACGATGCACGACTTCGAGATGGCCAAGGACAAGGTCATCATGGGCGTCGAGCGCAAGTCGCGCATCATCAGCGACGACGAGAAGCGGCACACGGCGTTCCACGAAGCCGGGCACGCGCTGGTCGCAGCGCTGTTGCCCAACGCGGTACCGCTGCACAAGGTCACGATCATCCCGCGCGGGATGGCGCTCGGCCTCACGTCGTTCCTGCCGGAGGGTGAGCAGGTCGACTTCTCGAAGGAAGAAGCCGACTCGCAGATCGCGGTGGCCATGGCCGGCCGCATCGCCGACGAGATCTTCTGCAACACGAAGACGGCGGGCGCCCGGAACGACATCGAGCAGGCCACCGGCCTGGCCCGTCGCATGGTGTGCGAGTGGGGCATGAGCGTCCTCGGACCGCTCAGCTTCGGGAAGAAGGAAGAGCAGATCTTCCTCGGCCGCGAAATCGCTCAGCATCGCGACTACTCGGAGTCGACGGCCATGCGGATCGACGAGGAAGTCCAGTCGATCGTGATGACCGGTTACGACGTGGCCCGCGGCATCATCGAGAAGCACAAGGAGGCAATGCAGCGCATTGCCGACGAGCTGCTCGTGCGCGAAGTGCTCGATGCCGACCAGGTGAAGCGCATCATCGCCGGCCAGCCGCTCGACGCGCCGGAACCGGTCTCCACGCCGGGTCCGACCGCGCCGGAATCGGTCACCGAAGAGCGTCGTCCGCGGCCGTCGGTCATCCCGACGATCCCGGTGCCGCCCAAGCCGCTGGCGCAGGAATAGCCCTCCCACTGGACGTAGGCGTCGAGCTTGAGCTCGACGCTCAGTCCGAACAAGACGTCCACTGAAGGCGCCTCACTCGAGGCGCCTTTTTTCAGTTTCAGAATTTCACAATTTCAGGAGTTTCATCACCACCGCCAGGCGTCGACGCATTCCTGGTGGTGGTGAAATCATGAAATTCTGCAATCCTGAAGTTCTCCAATGCTCTTCCCAGCTCGCCGCCGCTACACGCTTCAGCTCGCGCATGGGCATGCGCTCGAGCTCGGCCGGCGCACGCTGGTCATGGGCGTCCTCAACGTCACGCCCGACAGCTTCTCCGACGGCGGTCGCCATGACGACGTGCCGCGTGCGGTCGAGGCGGCCCTGGACATGGTGGCGGCTGGTGCGGACATCATCGACGTCGGCGGCGAGTCGACGCGGCCGGGCGCGCCGTCGGTCGATGCCGACACCGAGCTCGCGCGCGTGGTGCCCGTCGTCCAAGCACTGGCCCGGCGCTCGACGGTGCCGATCTCGGTCGACACGATGAAAGCCGCTGTCGCGGAGGCGGCGGTAGCGGCTGGCGCGTCGATCCTCAACGACGTCAGCGGATTACGGGCCGACGCCGGCCTCGCCACGGTGGCCGCGCGGACTGGCGCCGCCCTCGTGCTCATGCACATGCGCGGCTCGAGCAGCGACATGTACCGTCACGC
>DATJTM010000397.1:0-3167 GCA_035503395.1 Luteitalea sp. | reverse complement strand
CGGACCTCGACCTTGATACGACCTGCCGGCACTCGCACCTCGAGCGGACCGTCGGATGGCGGCGCCTGCCAGCGCTGCCCGTCGATGAACACCTCGGCGTCGGCTGGCTGCACGCGAATCACGAGCGTGCCGGCCGCCCCTTCCGCCATCGGCCGGCGCTCACGCAGGCGTGGCTCGCGCGGCAGCGCTGCAGGAGGCACCGGAGGCGGCGGTGGCCCGTCGGGGTCGTCCACGCCGGACGGTGCCGCATCGGCGGGGCGGCGCTCCGGCAGCGATGGACGCTCGTCGGCCGGCGCACCGGCCGCCAGCGGCTCCATCGTGTGGCGCAGTTTCAGCGTCGAACCCGGCGCCACGTACACGTCGGCCTGGTAGCGGCGATGGCCGTCGAGGTAGAGCGTGATCTGGTGCGTGCCCGGCGCCAGTCGCAGGCTCTGGAAGACGCCGTCGTACTGGTCCACCACGCCGGCCAGCGCGCCGTCCACGTAGACCTCGGTGTTGCGCGGCTGCACGAGGAAGCGCGCGTCACTCGTCACGCCCCACGCGGCCATCGGCGGTGCATACATCGCCGGCCCGCCCCACCAGCCCCAGCCCGGCCACCACATGCTGCCGGCGTATCCCGGCCCCCACCAGCCCGGGCCCCACGAGTTCCACCCGCCCCACGCGCCGTACCCGAAGCCACCCCAATACAAGGGCCGGCCGTAGAACCCGCGCGTGTAGACGACCTGGCGCCCGCCGCCGCGATACCCGCCCCGGTAGCCACCGCCACGATACGTGGGGCGCGGCACCGCACGGCTCACCGGTGCGCCACTGCGCACCTGACCTCCGCCGCCTCCCCCGCGGCCGCCACCGCCTCCCCCTCCGCGGCCTCCCCGCTGCGCGTACGCGAGGTCGGGCAGGATGCTCGTTGCCGCAACGCAGGCGACAGCCACCACGATGCCTCGAATGAGTTTCTTCACTGCGTGCACTCCATGACGGTCTCCCTGACCGCATGGGAGCAAGACGGATACCAGCTGGTCTGTCAATACCGACGGCGATCAGGCGTCGCACACGAATGCGCAGTGCCCTCCGGCGGCCTGGCGCGATGTCTCCGGAGGGCGACGATGTCGTCTGCAGGCGACGGTGGGGTCACACGGCGACGTTCGCACGCAGCCCTTGCGGTGACTCGCCGATCGGAGTAGCTTCGTCGTCTCCACAAGAACCACGTCCGACCCGGGCACGTCGTCCGGGACGGCATGCGCGTTCCACGCCTTTGCCTGGGATGGTGTGTGATGGGTGCACGCAGGTCGGCCTCGCTGCGATCGCTGACGGTGCTCGGCATGTTCATGGGCCTCGCGGGCGCGTCACGCGCGCAGGAACCCGTCGCCGCGCCACCCGAGACATCGACCAGCAAGTTGATCCAGTCGGTGAGCATCACGCCGGTGGTGGCCTTTGCCGGCGCCGACATGCGCGTGGTCGTCCGGGTGCTGCCCGATGCCGGGAACCGGCGGCTGCAGCTGTCGGTCGACGCGCCGACGTTCTATGCGAGCACCGAGCGCCAGCTCGATGGCGTCGACGGGGCGCGGGCCCACACCTTCAGCCTGCACGAGTTGCCGGCCGGCGAATATCAGATCGTCGCCGTGCTCGAGGGATCGGCCGGCGTCCGCTCGCGCATCACGCGCACCTTCAAGGTCATGGGTGAGGACGACACGCAGGTGCTCGAATCGCCTCGGCCGACGACTCGCCGCCGTCGCGGCAGTGAGTGAGCCGCGTCGACCCTCGCGGCGGTCATCGGCCATCGACGTGACACTCGAGCGCGACCCATAGCGCTCCGGTACCCTTGGTGGCCCGACCCTTGTATGAGTCGGGCCCAGGGAGAGATCGGATGCGATTGAGTCGAGAAGCCGCCCCGGGGCTGGCCTGGATGCGCACGTTGCTCGTCAACGTGGCCTTCGTCGAGCCGGAACCTCGGGACGGAACGTGGGTCCTCGTCGATGCCGGGCTGCCCGGTTATGCGAGCGCCATCATGCGCGCCGCGCGCGCCCGTTTCGGCGAGCGCCCTCCCGCCGCCATCATCATCACGCACGCCCATTTCGACCACGTCGGCTCGCTCGAAGCGCTGCTCGCGACGTGGGAGGTGCCGGTCTACGCGCATGTGCTGGAACTCCCGCACCTGACTGGCCGGCGCAGTTATCCACCACCCGATCCCACCGTCGGCGGTGGGGCATTCGCGTGGTCGGCGCGGCTCTTTCCGCGCGCGCCGATCGACGTGAGTACACGCGTCCGTGCGCTGCCGGACGATGGCAGTGTTCCGCCACTGCCCGGCTGGCGGTGGTGGCACACGCCTGGTCATACCGATGGACATGTGTCGTTGTTCCGCGACATCGATCGAGCGCTGGTCTCCGGCGACGCGGTGATCACGGTTCAGCAGGAATCACTCACCGCCGTGCTGGCGCAATCACCCGACCTGCACGGTCCGCCGGCGTACTTCACCACCGACTGGTCGGCGGCGCTGGCCTCGGTGCGCGACCTTGCCGACCTGACGCCGAACGTGCTCGTGCCCGGCCACGGCGTGCCGCTGTCGGGACCAGGACTGACGCGCGGCTTGCGGAGGCTGGCCGACACCTTCCACCGCCAGGTCCCCACCCACGGCAGGTATGTGCGGACGCCGGCCCGGGCACGGGAGGACGGCGGCTATGACCTGCCGCCTGATCCGTTCCCCGCGGCATGGAAGCGCGCTGCCGGCGGTGTCGCCGTCGTCTCGGCCGTGGCCGCATGGGCATGGCAGGCCAATCGACGCGCCCGGCGACGGCGCGACCAGACACTGGCGGGCTCGTGATGACACGGAGAGTCACCCTCGGCCCGCCTGGACGCGTCACACTTGCAGGGATACTCACGGATGCGCGGCATCCGGGAAAGGAATGAGGCGCGTGCCTGTCAGCACACAATCGGGTCGGGCATCGTGTACGGCCGCCGCCGACTCGCGCGGCGGCATCGATCGTGAGGTCGCCCTCGCCTGGTACGACCGCAATCGCGCCCGGACGGCGGCACTCTTCGACGTCCTCGCGCCGGAGACGCTGTACGCGCAGCCCATCGCCCAGCGCCATCCGATTATCTTCTACGTCGGGCACCTGCCCGGTTTCAGCCTCAACACACTGGTGAAGCGCGGCCACGGCCGCCCAGGCAACTAC
>DATJTM010000396.1:0-3303 GCA_035503395.1 Luteitalea sp. | reverse complement strand
TTTCCAGATCAGCCTGATGCGGCACCCGTCGAAGCCCGGACGACTCTGGATCTCGAGGCGCCGCACATCGGGCAATCCGTGGTGCTGATGTTCGAGCAACAGGATCCGGCAAGACCGATCATCCTCGGGCTCGTGCGTAACAACGACGCGAGTGCGCTGCAGCGCGCCGACGGCGTGCAGGTCGAGGCCGACGGCCAGCGCCTCGTCGTGACCGCCGAGCGCGGGCTCGTGCTGAGGTGCGGCAAGGCGAGCATCACGCTGAGCCCTGACGGCAAGGTCGCGGTGCGTGGCACCCAGATCGTCCATCACGCGACGGGCCTGAACCGCATCCGCGGCGCCGCCGTGCAGATCAACTGACGACGTGTCGCGCGCTCGCCATGCCCCGCTCCCTCATCGTCGCCCAGTACGCTGACGAACTGGCGTTCCTGTGGACGGTCCGTCGTCGCGCCGTGCGCTCGCACAAGTACACGCTCGCGAGTCTGGCGGCCCTGGACGAGCGCCTCGAGGCGCATCGCGACGGGCTGCGGCTGGCGGGGGACGATGGGTGGACGGCCTGCCAGCAGAATCTCGACAACGCGGCGGGCGGCGAGCTCTTCGCACTGACGCTGCTGGCATTCGAGTCCGGTGACCGTCAGCGGATGTCGCAGGCGGTGACAGCGGCGGCGGTCTCCGAGGACGCGCGGGAAGGACTGGTCGCGGGCCTGGCGTGGCTTGGGCCCGACCTGGTGCGTCCGTGGATTCTGCGCCTGGCCGATGCGACCGACCCCTGGCAGCGTGCAACCGGAATCATGGCGGCGGCCGCCCGAGGCGACGACCCTGGAGCGTCGCTCGCGCATGGCCTGGCGGCGTCGGAGGCGCCGGTGCGCGCCGCGGCGCTACGCGCCGCTGGCCTTCTCAAACGACTCGACCTCCTCAGCCACGTGCAGCGGTCGGTCGACGACGAGGACGAGGTCTGCCGATTCGCCGCCGCGTGGGCGCTCACGCTGCTTGCGCCGCGAGCCGGACTCCGTCATCTCACACG
Source organism: Luteitalea sp. (assembly GCA_035503395.1). Taxonomy (GTDB): domain Bacteria; phylum Acidobacteriota; class Vicinamibacteria; order Vicinamibacterales; family Vicinamibacteraceae; genus Luteitalea. The sequence goes on along the minus strand of DATJTM010000396.1, from coordinate 2,282 downwards.
TTGGGTCGGCACCGACGACGACCGTGGTCGCCTGGCGCTCGAGACGTGCTTCCGGGCCATGCACCTCGAGGAGGGCAGGGAGTGGATCCGCACGATGGCGCAGGACCCCGAATGGCGTCGTCGTGCCGTGAACGCCGTCGGCGTGCTCGGCGACCCGACGTCGTTGCCGTGGCTGATCGTGCAGATGGAGACACCGCCGCTCGCGCGGGTGGCGGGCGAGGCCTTCACTGCGATCACAGGTATCGACATCGACGAGCACGGCCTGGACGCCGGGCTGACCGTGTCAGGCGAGGTCGCGTTCGACAGCGGCGATGAGTCCGAAGCTGGCGGCGACGACGCGGTCGACCATCGCGATGCCGATCTCGTCACGCCCTCCGCGGAGAAGGTCGCGGAGTGGTGGCGGCAGCACCAGCAGGAGTTCCCGGGGGGCACGCGACATCTGGCGGGCCGGTCCGTAGACGTGACGGCGCTTGGTGAGGTGTTGCGGCGGGAACGCCAGCCGCTGCGAGCGGCGGCGGCCTTGCAACTGGCCTTGCTCGAGCCCGAGGCGCCGTACTTCGACATCGGCGCCCGTGCCACGTTCCAGCGGCAGCTCCTGACCGCTGGCCGGTGACGCCGGTGACCAGTCCGTACGACGACCTCCCGTATCGCTCGAGTCCGATTCCGTGGACCTCGCCGGACCGTCTGGCCGTTGCGTCCCTGTTGCACGGCGGACCAAGGTTGCGGAGCGACGCGCCATATCGCGTGCTGGAGATCGGCTGCGGCGACGGCAGCAATCTCGTCGCGCTGGCCCTGCACTGGCCACACGCGACGTTCGTGGGCCTCGACAACGCCGCGGTGCCTCTGGCGACAGCCCGTGAGCGTGCCGAGACGAGTGGTGCCAGCAACACCACGTTCATCTTCTCCGACATCCAGTCGGCGGATGCAGTGGTCGAGGGACGCTTCGACATCATCCTTGCCCACGGCGTGTTCTCGTGGGTGCCACCGACGACGCGCGACGCCCTGCTCACGCTGTGCGCATCCCGACTCGGTCCTGGCGGGCTTGTCTACCTGAATTACAACGCCAGGCCCGGGTGGAGCGTCCGCGGCCTGGTCCGTGACTACCTGCTGAACGCGACAGAAGGCATCGCCGATCTCCACGCGCGCACGTCCAGCGCACGAGAGCTGGCGTCGGTGTTGGCGGATCGGTTCGCGGGCAGCGAACACCCGTACTCACAGCTGATGGCCAACGAGTTCCGCTTCGTGGTGTCGACCGATCCCAGCCACACCGCGCACGAGTACCTCGCGCCTGACAATCATGCGTACAGCCGCGAACAGTTCCTGCAACTCGCAGAGCGGCACTCACTCGTCTACATCGCCGATGCTGATTTCAACTATCCATCGGGACGGTTGCCGGAGCAGCTGTCATCGGTGCTCGACAGCGTACCGGTCGACGCTCGCCTGCATGCGGCGACGGCGGACCTGCTGTGCTATCGGCAGCTGCACTCGCCGATCCTGACGCACGACGGCTGGCAGACGACACTGCCGACCCTCAGCGAACTCGAGGGACTCTTCATGGCGTCTGGTCTCGTGCTGCAAGAGACCGACGAAGCTGCCGGGGCCTGGTGTTTCGCGCATCCGTCCGGCGCCGAAGTCAGGGTCACGTCGCCGGAGATAGCGGCTGCGTTGCTGGCGCTTGTGCGGGCTCCCGGCATCGCGCGGAGGCTCCGGGATCTGTTTGTCGATGTCGCCGCCGTCGTCGACGACGTGCGGCTCCTGCACCGCAACGGGATGATCGAGCTGGCAATGAGCCGGCTCGATAACTGAAACGGCAATCGGGCTCCGTTCACAGCCGTTGTCGATTACGGCACGGGCGGATCCCACTCGTCGATGTCGATCTGCAGTCCAGTCTCGCGAGTGATTGTGCCGAGTATGCCGCGGATCTGCCCCTGGCTACGCGCACCGACGCTGGTCGCTTGCGTCGCCGGGCTGCCGTCGAGGTAGTTGAAGCCCATCACCACTGCGTCCTCGCGTTCGAACAATGAGCAGTAATCCCCTGTCTCAATGGGCGTGGTGAAGCCGAGATTGGCCATGATCGGCGCCAGCCGAGCGGCGACACTTGTGCCGGAGGGATCAGTCAGAATCAGCTCCAACCTCTGTGGTTGGACAGAAGTTCTGACGCGACTGATCACGCTATAGGCGAGCATCTCGCGGAACGTCTCGAAGCTTTGGTCGTCCAGCAGGGGCTCATCGGCGGCACGCGTTACTCGCGCATCATCACGAACAGGATGATCGAGAGCGTA
>DATJTM010000395.1:0-2966 GCA_035503395.1 Luteitalea sp. | reverse complement strand
AGCCGGGGCGCTGCCAGGCCGTCCAGACGATGTCGTCGCCGAAGATCTCGCGCGTCAGCCGCTCGGCGTGCCGCGACGCGGCCACGCTGATGACGGCGTTGGGGTGCATGTGATCGACGTGCGCGGCCGGCACGAACGCGTGCAGCGGCGTGTCGATCGACGTCGCCCGCGGATTCAGGTTGAACGTGCAGTGCGGGTAGAGGCCGACCATGTGGTCCTCCCCCGCCGTCTTCACGCCGCGGTCCTGCCGGGCGGCGTAGAGCGGCTGCAGCGCCATCACCTTGGCCTGGTAGAGCGACGCGAAGTTGCCGAGCGTGCTCGTCCGCAGGTCGCCGCCGGACCCCTTCACCCACAGCACCGTCACCGGCGCGCCGGTGAGCGGGTCGGTCTCGGCCAGCTTGGCCGACGTGTTGCCGCCGCCCGTATTGGTGATGCGCTGATCGGCGCCGAGGATGTTGGAGCGATAGACGAGGCGCTGCGCCGGCGACAGCCGCGCGGCTTTCTCGTCATCCCACAGATGGTTCACGTGAGGCATGGTCGTCAGGTAAGGGTTCGGGGTACCGGGTTCGGGGTACCGGGTACGGGGTTCCGAGCACGGGGTTCCGGGTACGGAAGTGTATAGGACCGTGCAGGCACAGGTGTAGGCGTCGGACTCTGTCCGACGTTCGGAGGTCCGTCTTCCTTGGTTCGTCGTTCGTCGTTCGTCGTTACTGGACCGGTGATACAGTCGTCGTCCCACTCACGGAGATCCGCATGTCCTTGCGTGCGCACGAAGAGATCGCGGCTGCAGCGCTCGACCGTCTGGCCATCGAGTTACCGTCCTGGGGCTTTGCCAACACCGGAACGCGCTTCGGCAAGTTCCTGCAGGCGGCCGCGGCCTCGACCATCGAGGAGAAGTTCGCCGATGCGGCGGAAGTGCATCGGGTGACTGGGGCCTGTCCCACCCTCGCGCTGCACGTGCTGTGGGACCTGCCGGGCGGTGTGCAGGACGTGTCACGCGTGCAGGCGCTCGAACGCACGCACGGCATCCGGGCCGGGGCGATCAACCCGAATCTGTTCCAGGACCAGCGCTACAAACACGGCTCGGTCGGCAACCCGGATCCGGTCGTGCGGGCCGAGGCGATGGCCCACCTGCGCGAAAGTGTCGACATCGCGCGTCAGCTCGGCGTGCGCGACCTGTCGCTCTGGTTTGCCGACGGCTCCAACTATCCGGGCACGCAACACATCCGCAAGCGCCGCCACTGGTTCGCCGAAGCGCTCGGCATGGTCCACGAGCGCCTCGGGCCCGACCAACGCATGCTGGTCGAATACAAGCCGTTCGAGCCCGCCTTCTACCACACCGACATCGCCGACTGGGGCATGGCGCTGCTGCTGGCCCGCGACGCCGGCCCTCAGGCCTACGTGCTGGTCGACACCGGCCATCACTACCAGTCGCAGAACATCGAACAGATCGTCGCCTGGCTGATCGACGAGCGGCGCCTCGGCGGCTTCCACTTCAACGATCGCAAGTACGCCGACGACGATCTCACGCTGGGATCGATCGACCCGTATCAGGTCTTCCGGATCTTCAACGAGATCCAGCAGGCCGCGTGGGAGTCGGATCAAGCCGCTGACCTCGCCTACATGGTCGACCAGAGCCACAATCTCAAGGGCAAGATCGAGGCGATGATCCAGACCGTGCGGACGGCGCAGGAACTCTGGGTGAAGGCCGCGCTCGTCGACCGCGACGCCCTCGCCTCGCATCAGGACGCCTGCCGTCTCGTCGACGCCGAACGCTGCCTCACCGAAGCGTTCGCCATCGATGCCCGTCCGCTCGTCGCCGCTTGGGCGACGTCGCACGGCCGGCCGGCCGATCCGCTGCAGGCGTTCCGCGACGGCGGCTACCTCGACGTCATCACCCGCCAACGCGCCGACCGCAACCTCGCGTCGGTCACCTCGTACGCGTGAGCGACGGCGTTCCTGCCGCCGCGGCCGTCGCCGCGGTCGATCTCGGCGCCACCAGCGGGCGGGTCATGCGGGCCGACGTCGATGCCGGCGCCGGCCGCATCGCGTTGTCCGAGGTCCGTCGCTTCGCGACACCGACTGTCACTGACGCACAGGGACTGCACTGGGATGCGCCCCGACTCTTCAGCGAAGTCGTCGACGGCCTGGCCGCAGCGGCCCATCGCGGCGTGCTTGCCAGCCTCGGCGTGGATACGTGGGGCGTCGATTACGCATTGCTCGACGCCACCGGCCAGCTGCTCACGCTGCCCTTCCACTACCGGGACTCCCGCACCGATGGTGTGATGGCCCGCGTCCACGCCCGGCTCGGGCGCGAGCGGCTGTACGAGCGCACCGGCATCCAGTTCCTCGGGTTCAACACCCTCTATCAGCTTGCCGCCGAACGACGCGACACGCCGGAGCGGCTCGACCGCGCCGCGATGCTGCTGACCATGCCGGACCTGCTGCACCACTGGCTGGCCGGGGCGAGCGGCGTCGAGTTCACCAACGCGACGACGACGCAGATGCTGGACTGGCGGACCGGCACGTGGGCCGTCGACCTGCTGGACGAACTGGACATCCCCACCCACTTCCTGCCGCCGATCGTCGCGCCGGGCACGCGTCTCGGCGTGCCGTTGCCGTCGGTGGTGAACCGCGCGCCCGCGCTCGCCGGCGTGCCGGTCATCGCGCCTGCCTGCCACGACACCGGATCGGCCGTCGCGTCGATTCCGTCGGGCCCGGGTGTCGCCTTCCTGAGTTCGGGCACGTGGTCGCTGCTCGGCGTGGAAGCGAAACGCCCGGTCGTGTCGGCCGAGTCGCTCGCGCACAACTTCACCAACGAAGGCGGCGTTGCTGGCACGACCCGGGTGTTGCGCAACATCACGGGCTTGTGGGTGCTCGAAGGGTGCCTGAAAGGGTGGCACGCGGAAGGCCAGTCGTTCGCCGTCGAGGCCTTGCTGGCCAGTGCGGCGGAACGTCCGGCGGCT
>DATJTM010000394.1:0-4884 GCA_035503395.1 Luteitalea sp. | reverse complement strand
CTTCTTCGGCGCACAGGAGTGGGCCAAGCAGGACGCGACGGCCACCAGCGTCAATGTCGTCCCGACCGCCAAGATGCGCGCCGGTGACTTCAGCGAACTGCTGGACCCGAACAACGGCTACTTCGCAGGCGCCCGCATCATCAACGATCCGCTGACCGGCCAGCCGTTCCCGGGCAACATCATCCCGGCCAACCGCCTGTCGCCCAACGGCATCGCCTTGATGAACCTGTACCCGGATCCGACGCCCGGCTTCCGGCAGGGCGCCAGCAACAACATCATCAACAGCGAGAACCCGCAGGAGCAGCGCAAGGACAACATCCGCTTCGACTGGCGGCCGAGCGCCGCGCACCAGTTCTCGTACCGCTTCTCGAAGAGCAGCTACCAGGTCACCGACGCGTTCCGCGGTGACCTGCCGTTCGCGCGCGCGTCGCTGGACCGCCCCAACTTCACGACGACGGCGAGCTGGACGAGCACCTGGAAGTCGAACCTGGTGAACGAGCTGTCGTTCACGGCTGGCCGCGACGACGTGTACATCAACGTCTTCACGGAGAGCGGTCTGTACGACCGCACGCGCACCGGCGTGGGCTACCCGTACATCTTCGCGGAGAAGGAAATCTTCAACAAGATTCCGACCGTGACCGGCAGCGGTTTCCGTAACATCGACGGTGGTCCGTATCCTGCCCAGTCGAACGGCCCGATCAAGACGATCACCAACACCACCACCTACGTCCGCGGTCGTCACACGTTCAAGGCGGGCATCTCGGTCGAGCACTCCGGTGAGGACGACTTCGACCAGATCAACGTCAACGCCATTCCGGGCAGCACCAACAACCAGAACGGCCAGTTCGAGTTCTCGGACACCCGCGCTGGCGGTACCGGCACGGCGATGTCCAACCTGGCGATGGGCCTGTTCACGAACTACGCCGAGCTCGGTCAGCGCAACTTCACCAAGTGGCGCGCTACCGCGACCGACGTGTTCCTCCAGGACTCGTGGCGTCCGACCGCGAAGCTGACGATCGAAGGCGGCTTCCGCTACGTGTACTGGCCGCCCTGGCACTCGACGACCAACAACATCGCGTCGTTCAGCGAGGCGGCCTACGATCCGGCCAAGGCGCCGACCGTCAACCCGGTCAACGGCACCCTGTCGGGCGGCGTCCGCTACAACGGCGTCATCCTGCCGGGCGACGGCTTCGAAGGCGACGCGGCCTCGTCGGTCGTGGCCCAGGACCCAGCCGTGCTCGCGCTGTTCAACGGCTACGAGCGTGGCCTGTCGCAGACGCACAGCAACGTCTTCGAGCCGCGCCTCGGCGCCAGCTACCAGTGGAACGACAAGACGGTGGTGCGCCTCAGCGCCGGCGTGTTCCACAACCGCGTGCCGCTGAACGACTCGACCCTGCTTGGCGGCAACCCGCCCTTCCAGCCGCAGGCGACGGTAGCCAACGGCAGCGTCGACAACCCCGGCGGCGTCGGCGTGAACCCGGGCAACCTGCCGATCGGCATCACGGCGCAGGACCTCGTGTTCAAGCACCCGACCTCGTACCTGTGGTCGGCGGGTGTACAGCGTGAAGTGCCGCTCGGCTTCATCGTCGACATCACCTACGTCGGTCGTCGTGGCCTGTACCTGCAGCGTGAGCGGAACATCAACCAGCTGGCGCTCGGCACGTTGAACAACCCGGCCAACGCCGGCGTCAACATCGCCGCGCTGCGTCCCTACAAGGGCTATGGCCTGATCCGCCTGTCGGAGAACGCCGGCCAGTCCAAGTACAACAGCCTGCAGATTTCCGCAGACCGTCGCTACACGAACGGCCTGAAGGTGGGCATGGCCTACACGCTCGGCAAATCGACCGACGACGGCTCCGACAAGCGCAACGTGCTGTGGAACTCGTACGACGCGACGTTGTTCCAGGGCGCGTCGAGCTTCGACCGCCGTCACGTGCTGAACTTCTACTACATCTACGACCTGCCGCTCTTCCGCGACCAGTCGACGCTGGTGGGTAACCTCCTCGGCGGCTGGCAGGTCTCGGGCGCCACGTTCATGCGCTCGGGCACGCCGTTCACGGTGTCGCAGTCGGCGCAGGACATCGCCGGCGTCGGCGATGTCAGCGTCGGCCAGCCGTGGAGCCAGACCGGCTCGTCCAGCACGAACTACCAGCTGTACACCGGTCCCGGTACCGAGTCGCTCGACACCAGCGTGTTCGTGCGTCCCGCCAACTCGACGTTCGGCAATTCGCCGCGCAACGCCTACTACAACCCGGGCGAAATGCAGTGGGACATCGCGTTGTTCAAGAATTTCAACGCCGGTGGCAACCGCCGCATCCAGTTCCGCGCCGAGTGCTTCAACTTCCTGAACCACCCGAACCTCGGTGGTATCGACGGGAACCCGCTCAGCGGCAACTTCGGCCGTATCACGTCGAAGGACGGCAACCGTCGCGACGTGCAGCTCAGCCTGCGCTTCCTCTTCTAGTCGTGCCTCCGGTCGCCTCGCGACCTCGGCCGACAACGCTCGCGCGCGAAGGTGCTTCGGCACCTCCGCGCGAGTTCTAGGACGCACGGCACACATCCGCCCGGTGGCCCTCAGGGGCTCTCGGGCGGTTTCGCTTGAAGGCGGCGGCCCGGGCCGACCGCCTGATTGGAGGGCGAGGCGACGACGGTCGCGTCGCCCTTTTTCGTTTCCCCGGCGTCACGGCCGCGATACACTCCGGCTCATCGTGTTTCGTCATCGTCAGAGGGCCTGGCGTCGGGCGCAGCCGCTGGCCACGGCCGGTGCGCTGGCTGTGACGGCGTCAGCCCTGGTTGCACAGTCCGCGGCACCGACGGCCCCGGCGCCGACGGCGGCCGGCGCGTCCTACACCGAAACCATTCCCGGCACCGCGGTCAGCTTCGAGATGGTCGCCATCCCCGGCGGCACGTTCACGATGGGCAGCCCCGATGGCGAGACCGGCCGCAACCCCGACGAGGGGCCGCAGGTGGCGGTGACCCTCGAGCCGTTCTGGATGGGCAAGACCGAGGTGACCTGGGACGAGTACGACCAGTTCGCCTTCGTCGGCAACACCGGCGCGCGCACCGGCGATGCCGGCGGCGATGCGCTGGCCGATGCCGAGTCGAAGCCGTCGCGCGCCTATGGCGACGAGGCCAAGGGCTACGGAAAGGGCAAGCAGCCCGCGCTCGCGATGACGCACCACGCGGCGATGGAGTACTGCCGCTGGCTTTCGCAGAAGACCGGCAAGCTCTATCGACTCCCGACCGAGGCGGAATGGGAATACGCGGCGCGGGCCGGTGAGAAGAGCGCAGCGCCGGCCGATCTCGACGCCGTGGCCTGGCACGCCGGCAACGCCGAAGAGATTCCGCACAAGGTCGGCCTGAAGAAGCCGAACGCCTACGGTCTGTACGACATCCTCGGCAACGTCGCCGAGTGGACGCTGGACGCGTACGGCGACAAGCGCTACGGCGAGTGGGGCGCCAAGACGTCGCAGCCGGTGACGCTGCCGACCGACAAGCGGTATCCCAACGCGACGCGGGGCGGATCGTTCGTCGAGCCGGCCGCCAAGATCCGCTACGCCGATCGACAGCCATCGCACGAGGACTGGAGCCAGCGCGACCCGCAGGTGCCGCAGAGCATCTGGTGGCACACCGACGCCGACAACGTCGGCTTCCGTGTGGTCCGTGCCGCCAGCGAGCAGGAGAACCTGAAGGGGCTGCGCAGCAAGGTGATCAAGGAAAGCGCGGATCGGTAGACAGCAATTTCAGAATTGCAGAATTTCAGAATTGCACCGGCAACGCCAGGTGTCGAACGCCGACACTGGTAAGGAAATTGTGAAATTCCTGAAATGATGAAATTTCAGGCGAGGTGAGGTGAAAGATGTCCGAGCACCAATCTGGTTCCACGCGGCGTGATTTCCTGAAGACGACCACGGCAGCGGCCATGGGGACGGGCCTCGTCGGCTGGAACATGATTCCTGGCGCGCATGCGCAGGGCAGCGACGAGATCCGCATCGGCCTCATTGGCGCCGGGGGTCGTGGCAGCGGCGCGGTGGCCGACGTGTTCAAGGGGCACCAGACGGGCGTCAAGCTGGTCGCCGTCGCGGACATGTTCCCCGACCGCCTCGAGCAGAGTCTCAAGCGGCTCTCGAGCCAGTACGCCGACCGCGTCAGCGTCAAGCCGGAACACCAGTTCACCGGCTTCGATGCCTACCAGAAGGTGCTGGCGGTGCCCGAGGTCAATTACGTGATCCTGGCGTCGCCGCCGGGATTCCGTCCGGCCCACCTCGAGGCCGCCCTCAATTCCGGCCGCCATGTCTTCTGCGAGAAGCCGGTGGCGGTGGACACGCCCGGCATCAAGAAGGTCATGGCGCTGTCCGAACAGGCCAACGCCAAGAAGCTGTCGGTCGTCACCGGTCTGCAGCGCCATCACCAGCACGGGTACGTCGAGACGATGAAGCGCGTGCACGACGGCGCGATCGGCGACATCGTCGCGAGTCGCGCGTACTGGAATCAAGGCTTCCTCTGGAAGCGTGATCGCCAGCCGGCCTGGAGCGACATGGAGTGGCAGGTCCGCAACTGGCTGTACTTCACGTGGCTGTCGGGTGATCACATCGTCGAGCAGCACATCCACAACATCGACGTGATCAACTGGGCCAAGAAGGGCCATCCGGTTTCGGCCGTCGCGATGGGCGGGCGGCAGGTGCGCACCGGCAAGGAATACGGGCACATCTTCGACCACTTCGCCGTCGACTACGAGTACCCCGACGGCACGCACATGCTCAGCATGTGCCGCCAGATCGACAACTGCGCCAACAGCGTCTCCGAGGCCCTGGTCGGCACCAAGGGCACGGCGCAGTGCGACAAGTACGAGATCACGGGCGCCAGCGCCTGGAAGGGCGAGAA
>DATJTM010000393.1:0-2940 GCA_035503395.1 Luteitalea sp. | reverse complement strand
CCGCACGCTCCGGCGCTGGAGACGCGTCGGGTGCCCGGGCTGCGACCTGCACGCGGGGCACGGGTTCGCGACGGACGGTGGTCCTATCGCGGGCCGCGGGGGCCGCCGGTGCTGGAGCGGGCGCGAACAGCAGTCGCGGTGCCGCGTCGACTGCCGGCTCGCGCGTGCCAGTGGCCGTGTCGCGTGCTGCTGCCTTCGTCGATACGGCCGCGCGCGGCTGACCAATGCCAAGGGCCAGACCCAGCGCCGGCGCCGGCGACTTGGCCGTGCGGCCCGTGTCGGTGTCGCGCATCCAACGGGCAAAGAGCGCGGCCAGCGACATGGAAGCGTCGCGGGGTCGGAAGGCTTCGAGGGCGCGCAGCAGGCCCTCGGGTGCCGTGATCGGGCGCGCGGTCGACGTCGTCTCGCGGGTCAGGGTGCGCTGAGCCACCGCCAGGCACCGGGCGGCGGCCCCGTCGACCGGATTCCGGCCGGACTTCACGAGCCGAATCAGCAAGTCCGCCAGTTCACGGGCGACCTGGGACGGGGGGCGGACGACGCCCTCGACCGTCGCGCTGGCCCGCACCTGGAAATCGCCGAACGCGGTCAGGCCGAGGCGGTCGAGGGCCGGAATGAGGGGCAGGCCGCCATCGTTGGCGCGGTGTCCGCGCAGGTACTGCCAGAGGTGCTGGAGGACCGCGTGTCCCTCGTCGGGCTCGACGCGGACCTCGTCGGCCAGAATCCGGCCCAGGGAGACCACCAGGAGATCGTTCGCCATCACGTGCTGCCGCAGGCTAGCATCGACGGGCACCCGACCGATCACCAAAAATGGCGTCATTCTCGAGCTGATGCGCATACACCTCATCGATGGCACCTACGAGCTCTTCCGGCACTTCCATGCCGTCCCTCCGGCCCTCGACGCCGATGGCCGGGATGTCGGTGCCGTCAGGGGTGTCCTGCAGTCGCTGCTGGGGCTCGTCCGGCAGGGCGCGACGCACGTCGGCGTCGCCACCGATCACGTCATCGAATCCTTTCGCAACGATCTCTGGCCGGGCTACAAGACGGGCGACGGCATCCCGCCGGCGCTGTGGGCGCAGTTCCCGATCCTCGAGGACGTGCTCGTCGCGGCCGGCTTCGTCGTGTGGCCGATGATCGAGGTGGAGGCCGATGATGCCCTCGCCGCCGCGGCGCGTCTGGCCGATGCCGACGCACGCGTCACGCAGGTGGTGATTTGCACCCCCGACAAGGACCTCGGGCAGTGCGTGCGTGGCACGCGCGTCGTGCAGTTGAACCGGCGCACACGCGTCACGCTCGATCACGACGGCATCGTTGCGAAGTTCGGCGTGCCGCCGGCGTCGATCCCGGATTACCTTGCACTGGTTGGCGACAGCGCCGACGGTTATCCAGGTGTACGCGGCTGGGGCGCCAAGTCATCGGCGGTGGTGCTCGCGCACTACGGCCATCTCGAGGCGATTCCCGAGAACTATCGCGACTGGAAGGTGAATCCCGCGAGTCCGGCCGCGCTCGCGGCCAATCTCGCCGCACAGCGCGAACAGGCGTTCCTGTTTCGCACTCTCGCCACGCTGCGCGACGATATGCCGCTGTTCGACGATGTGGAGACTTTGCGGTGGAGGGGCCCGACGCCGGCGTTCGAAGCTATCGCGGCGCGTCTCGAAGCCGCCGTCACGCAGGAAGACGGCTCACCGCGTCGCTAGGTGAGCGGATACATATCGGCCTTCGTCATTCGGCCGTCGGCCGTCGGAAACGCCCGCGCAAGTCTTTCGGGACAGACGACGTAGGCGACAGGCTTCGGGCTGCAGGCGACCTGGTACACGTCGTCATGCATCTCGGTAGGGACGGCTCGCCGAGCCGTCCGTCAGTGCGAGCGTCGCCAACGGGCGCCTCAGAGAGGCGCCCCTACCCTCGAGACACAACTCACGCAGGCTACAGGCGACGGGCCGCAGGCGACCTGCATCACGTCGTCTACGCCGACGCGGCGTGATCGGCGACCGCGCCGTTGGCCGGGACCTCTTCCGACACGACCTCGAAGTGGGTAAGCGTCGATGCACCGAACGTCGTGGTGATCGCCGCATCGGTGGCGTCCAGGCCCGTGGCCATCAGCACGCGGCCGATGCGTCGCGCGTGGTGACGGGCGTCGAACGTCCACCAGCGGCCGCCGAGGTAGGCCTCGAACCAGGCACTGAAATCCATCGGGTACGGCGCCGCGGGCACGCCGATGTCGCCGAGATAGCCAGCCGCGTAGCGAGCGGGAATGTTGAGACAGCGGCAGAACGTCACGGCCAGGTGCTGGAAGTCGCGGCACACGCCGACCCGCTCGGTGAATACGTCCAGCGCCCCACGTGTGGCCCGGGCCTTCGCGTAGGAAAACGCGACACGTGTGTGCACCCATTCGCAGATGGCATCGACCCGTGTCCAGCCTGGCGCGACCGCCCCGAACAGCTCGAGCGCGATCGGCGACAACAGGTCGACCTCGCAGTAGCGGCTCGGCATCAGGAAGCGCAGGACCTCGGGCGGCAGGTCGGCCAGCGGGACTTCCGCGGCTGAGCGGTCCTCGGCGTCCGTCACGCCGGGATCCTCGATCGTCGTGAGTGCCCGCAGTTGTGTCTCGCCGGCCGGCAGGACCAGCCGTGTGGCCCGGTTGCCGAACAGGTCCATGAACGACTCGACCGCCGCGGCGGGCTCGACGGTCATCGCGTCGGGCGCGAGCAGGTCGGCCGTCCGGGATGGATGCACGTGCAGCAGCGTGGTCATCACGGCCGGAGCCGGAAGCTGAAAACGCAGGTCGTAGCCGAGGCGGATCTGCATGCTCATGGCAAAGCACTTGTCATGCCAGAGTCGAAGGGTCGCGTAGCCGACCGACTTTTCGGTCGGTTCCAGGGAAGGGTTGTCGACGAGGACAACGAGAGGGAAGCCAACGGGTTCCATGAGGCTCCGAAGGTT
>DATJTM010000392.1:0-22303 GCA_035503395.1 Luteitalea sp. | reverse complement strand
TCGGCGGGTGAAACTTGCTGTCGGGCAGCATCGGGTCGTTCTCGGGCATGCCCGAGATGCCGACGTACTCCTCGACCATGTCGTAATAGGACTCGAGGTCCTTGTACGAGATCGGCCAGTCGATGCCGTGACCGTCGAGGCTGGCGGCCTTGAAGTCGAGATCGCCGAAGCGATAGCTCTGGCGGCCCCACACATTGGTGCGGCCGCCGATGATCCGCGTCCGGCCCTGCCACGAGAACGGCTTGCCCTGCGCGACCGTGTAGGGCTCCTCGTTGTCGTTGACGAACCAGTCGTAGTTGTACTCGGTGCAGGCGTAGCAGTCCTTCTGGCGGGGACGCGTCTCGCGGATGCGATCGTTGGCGCGGTTGCGGTACTCGAGCGTGTACGCGGGGGCGTGTTCCTTGTAGTCGGCATCGGTCAGCGCGCGCCCGGCGTCGAGCAGCGCGACGTTGATGCCGGCCTCCGACAGCCGCTTGGCCGCCCAGCCGCCCGAGGCACCCGATCCCACCACGATCACATCGAAGGTCCGACCCGCTTGATCACGCGAGGCTTGCGCCACAGTGCCCACTCCTGGACTGAAGAAGACCGATGCGGCGCAGCATAGCCATTCGTTCGCTCGTGGGTCAAATCACGCAGGGGCGGCAGTCGGCCCGTCGGCGAGTCGGCAGTCGCAGCGACGCCGAAGTGCCTCCTGCCGTCCCCGCTAGCCGGTTCCCGGTGCCCGGTACCCGTGTCGTGCCCTGTGCTATGTTTCGCCCATCGTCGACATTCGAGTCCGCCGGAACGAGGTGGCTCGCCACGCGTCAGAGGGTGAAGGAGTCCGCGTATGAAGGAAGGGCGTCAGCTGCCAGTTGTGCAACCGGTCGTCGAATCAGGCCTCTCGCGGCGCGCCGCGCTGCAGTCGCTCGCTGCTGGTCTGGGTGCGAGCGTCGCGATTCCGGGTCTGGCCGAGGCCGACGAGCATCCCGTGCACAAGCACGCGGCGGTGGTCGCCGAGCAGTCGCGACGTCCCGCGACGGCGACCCGTGCGGCCTTCAAGCCCGCCACGTTCGACGCGCACCAGTTCGCGACGGTGGTCGTGCTGTCCGATCTCATCGTCCCCGGAGCGAAGGCGTCGGGCACGCCGGAATTCATCGACAAGCTGCTCGCGGTGGAGTCGGCCGAGACACGCCGACGCTTCATCACCGCGCTCGGTGCCTTCGAAGGCGCGGCACTGAAGGCGCAGCGCAAGCCGTTCAAGGATCTCGCCGTCGCCGAACAGACCGCGCTGCTGACCGAGGCGTCGACGATGGCGCCGAGCCGGCAGCCGGTGTACTGGAAGAAGGGCGATCCGATTCCGGTGCCCGAGGCCGCGCCCGGTCCGGTGACGCTGCGCGACCACTTCGACCACCTCAAGGGCTGGGTGTCCGGCGTCCACTTCGCGTCCGAAGCCGGCCTCAAGGAATTGGGTTTCACCGGCAACGTGTTCCACGAGAAGTACGTGGGCTGCACGCACGACGGCAAACACGGCGTGTAGGCAGCAAAAGGGCAAGAAGAGCTTTTTCCTTTTGCCGTGACCACGCTCTTAGGACGCCCGCGAGCGACGCGTCAGCGTGCCCTTGGCGAGGGCACGGAAGCTGCGCTGCGTGCGCAGCCCGTCGAGCCGACGCAGTGATGGCTGCTCCTGCGTCGACAGGTCGAACAGACTGAGCTGCGGGCCGTCGGCAGTGAGTCCGCTGGCGACGACGCTCACGCGCACCGGCGGCTGACCGAACTTCCAGAGTTGTGACGCCAGTGCCCGCGCTGCCGGGACCAGATCAGCGCGCAGGCGGCCGGCTTCCCGCAACGTCATGCTGCGACTGCGGAAGCGCTGGTCGGCGTTGACGACGCGCACCGTGAGCGCGTGCGCGAAGGCCCCGATGTGCACGAGGCGCTGCGCGAGCTGGTCGGCGAGGTGTTCGGCCGCCAGCTGCACCTCCTCCGACGACACCAGGCCCTGCAGCGGCAACACACGTGTCAGGCTGCGCGGCAGCTCCGTGCTGGCCAGGGGCCGAGGCGCCTCGGCCCGTGCCGACTGCCACAGCGCGAGACCGCCCGCACCGATCAGCCGCTCGGCGACGTGTGGCTCCAGCGATGCGAGATCGCCAATCGACTGCACGCCGTTGGCCTCGAGGCGCGTCCTCGCCGCCGCCTGCAGGCCAGGCAGCCACCGCACCTCGAGCGCGGCCAGGAAGCGGGCGTCGTAGCCGGGGAGCACCTGCAACAGGCCCGATGGCGCCATCAGCGCGGCAGCCACAGTGGCGGCGGCTTCCGTGTCGGCCAGGCCGACAGCGGCCGCCAGACCCAGTTCGTCGCGAACGGCACGCTGAATCTGGTCGGCGAGTGCGGCCGGGGCCGCGCCCCGGAGGGCGATGGCGGGAATCACGGCGCGATCGATCGCCACCCAGTCGACCTCGGTGCACCAGCGGCGCACGAGCTCGTCGAGCATCGACGCCGCTTCGGCGTACCGATCGAGGATGCCGGGAACGAAGCGCGCGGTGGGGACGAGCCGCGCCGCCTCTCGCAGTGGCTGACCGCTGTGCACGCCAGCCGCGCGCGCCACACGGCACGCAGCGACCACGAGCCCGGGACCATCGGCTGCGCCACCGACAACGAGCGGCACGTCGGCGGGGAGCGCCTCCCACCGACGCTCGACGTCGGTCACGAAATCCGGCAGGGAGAGAACCAGGAGCGTAGCCATCGCGTGTCCCCGAACCGGGCGCGCCGGAGCGGCGTCCCGTGCGTGTCGGTCGGCGGTGATCGCCGACCGCTGGAGGCCCCGGCCTCCTGCCTCCTGGACGGAGGACAGCGCGCGGGTCTGACACTGAGTAGGACGATCGGCGACGCGGCCTGGATCGGTCAGCGATGGTCAGTGGATCGGGTCGCCGCTCCAGCCCGGCGCGCCCTGCTTCTGCGACTCGGTGAACGCGCGCAGGTGCTCCTGCAAGGCCGCAATCATCGTGGGAATGAAGGGCACCGGCACCACGACCCGCGCCTTCACGGGAGCGGACACCACGTGGTCGCGCTCGGCGGCCTGGACGTCCTGCGGCGACAACGGCTGCACCTCGCAGAACGTCAGCGTGAAATCGAACGGCGTGTTGGCCACCGCGCAGAAGTTCGCATACACCCGCTCGACGCCTGGTGAGTCGGCAGGGACAATCGTGAAGTTGATCTGACGGGTCTCCGGAGACTGGCTCATGCCCGTCAGTATCGCCGCATCACGCCGATCACCACGCCCTGCACCTGCACTTCCGCCGCCGGCACCATGATCGGCGCCATCGTCGGATTGGCCGGCTGCAGGCGGACCAGGTCCTGCTCCTTGTAGAACTTCTTGAGGGTCACATCGGACCCGGCCAGCAACGCGATCACCATCTCGCCGTTGCTCGCCGTCTTGCGGTCCTCGACGATCACGAAGTCGCCGTCGCGGATCTGCTCGTCGATCATCGAGTCGCCCTTGACGCGCAGGACGTACGTGTCGCGCTTGCCGACGAGCGCCTCGGGCACCGTGATCGTCTCGGTGCTCGTGATCGCCTCGATCGGACGACCCGCCGCCACGTACCCCAGTAGCGGCAGTTCCAGCGCCCGGCCACCGATGCGCGCCGGAATCAACTCGACCGACCGGCTCCGATTCCAGGCCCGCTTGATGAACCCCTTGTCCTGCAGGTTCGTCAGGTGCTTGTGCACGGTCGCGAGAGAGGAGAGGCCGAACCGACGGCCGGTTTCCTCCAGACTCGGCGCGTAGCCGTGCTGCTGGATGAAGTCGTTGAGGTAGTCGAGGATCTCGCGCTGACGCTTGGTGAGGGGCTGCACGTGGGCGACTCCCGGTCCCGTCAGCGGCGTCCGGAATGGACAGGCTGACAACAGCCGAGAGCGTATGCAAATAAAAAGCGAAAGTCAAGCGAGCCGACCAAATCGCCGGTGCTAGACTCCAAACCTGCAGTGCGCATGATGCTCCGGACCCGGCTTTCGCCCCGCGTGTGGCTTCTCGCCAGCGGCCTGCTCACGACCTTCGCCTGGGCTGCGGCGCCCCTGGCCACGACGACGGACGTGTCGGCCCGTGCGGTCCAGGGACAGGCGGCGAGCGCCGCCCCAGCCGATCGCATGCAGCAGAAGCTGGAGTCGATCGTGAAGTTCGGGGCCATCCCGCGGCTCGAGACACAGAGCACCGTGATCGAGGAGGGCGAGGTCAATGCGTACCTCGCCAGTTACCTTCAGTCCGAGATTCCGCCCGGTATCTCGAATCCGACGCTGCGCATCGTCGGCGACGGACGGCTGGCGGGCTCGGCGACCCTCGACCTCGACGCGCTCAACGCGAGCCGGCCGGCGGCCGACGGCTTCGACCCCATCCGGATGCTCCGGGGCAGCCTGGCGGCGAAGGTGAGTGGCCGCCTGATCACAGAGAACGGGACTGGCCGCTTCGAACTCGAGTCGGCCGAACTCGGCGGCATTCCGTTGCCGCGCGCGATCGTGTCGCAGATGGTCACGCGCTTCTCGACGTCCCCCGAGCAGCCCGAAGGCATCGACATCAACGCCCCGTTCGATCTGCCATCGGCAATTCGTGAGATCCGTGTCGAGCCCGGTCAGGTGACCGTCCTGCAGTGAAGGACGAGGATCCGCTCCAGGCGCCGCTGGCACGACTGGCTGGCGTCGGACCGACGCGTGCCGCCGCTCTGGCTGGAGCGGGGTTGCGCACCGTCGAGGATCTCCTTCTGCGGTTCCCCCTGCGCTACGAGGACCGCGGGCACATCGTCCCGATCGGATCGCTGCGGCCGGGCACGGCCACCGTCGCGGGCGAGATCGTGCAGGCGCAGCTGCGGCCGACCCGTCGGCCGCGCTTCACGATCTTCGAGGTCGCGGTGCGCGATGCCACCGGCACCACGCACGCGGTCTTCTTCAACCAGCGCTTCCTGGCGCAGGTCTTTCGTGTCGGGCAGCAGGTAGTGCTGCACGGCAAGGTCGAGTGGACCAGCCAGGGCGCGCAGTTCCAGAACCCGCAGTACGAATTCGTGGCGCTCGACGCTGTCGCCGATGGCGAGAGCGTCCACACCGGCCGGATCGTGCCGGTGTACGAGCGGATCGGGCCGCTGACGCCGAAGCTGCAGCGCGATCTCGTGTCACGGGCCCTCGAGGACCTGCCTGAACAGGTGCCAGATCCCTTACCGATCGACCTGCGTCAGGCCCGGGGACTGCCGTCGCGCCGCGAAGCCCTGCTCGATACGCACTTCCCGCCGGAAGGTACCGACGTCGAGACGCTGAACGCCTTCCGCACGCCGGCGCAGGTACGGTTGATTCTCGAGGAGTTCCTGCTGTTCCAGCTGGCCGTGGCCGAACAGCGCGCGCAGGTGGTCGCGACGCTGAAGCCGCATCGGGTCGAGGTGAGCGATGCGATCCGCGATCTGGCCCGCCGGGCCTTGCCGTTCGCCTTGACGGCCGGGCAGAAGCAGGCGCTCAAGGAGATCGTCGCCGACCTGCAGGAGCCGACCGCGATGAACCGCCTGCTGCAGGGCGACGTCGGCGCCGGCAAGACCATCGTCGCGCTGCTCGCCGCGATCGTCGCGATGGCCAACGGCCTGCAGGTGGTGTTGATGGCACCGACCGAACTGCTGGCCGAGCAGCACGCGCGGACCGTCGCGGCCCGTCTCGCCGACACGCCGTTCCGCTCCGTGCTTCTGACGGGCAGCCAGCGAAGCCGGGTCCGGCAGGAGTCCCTGGCCGCGATCGCGAGCGGCGACGCGCATCTCATCGTCGGCACGCACGCCGTGCTCGAGGACCCGGCCGCGTTCCATCGCCTCGGGCTGGTCATCATCGACGAGCAACATCGCTTCGGCGTCGGGCAGCGAGCCCGGCTTCGCGCCAAGGGCCGGCAGCCCGACGTCCTGGTGATGACCGCGACACCAATTCCCCGCACGCTGACACTCACCGCGTACGGCGATCTCGACGTGTCCGTGATTCGTGACCTGCCGCCGGGCCGTCGGCCGGTGCGCACCACGGCGCGGCCGGAGGTGCGGCGCGACGAGGCGTACGCCTTCGTGCGCGAGCAGGTGGTCGAAGGGCGTCAGGCCTATGTGGTGCTGCCGATCATCGAGGACAGCGACAAGATCGACGTCCGTGCCGCGGTCGGCATGGAGGAGGAACTGCGGCATGGCGCTCTCGCGGGCATCCGGATCGGCCTGCTGCACGGCAAGCTGAAAGCCGCCGAGAAACAGGCCGTGATGCAGGCGTTCGTCGCGCACGAGCTCGATGTGCTGGTCGCGACGACCGTCATCGAGGTCGGCGTCGACGTCCCGAATGCCACCGTGATGGTCGTCGAACATGCCGAGCGTTTCGGGTTGGCGCAGCTGCACCAGTTGCGCGGCCGGGTGGGCCGCGGCGCCGACCAGAGCTACTGCGTGCTCCTGTTCGAACGGCCCATTACCGAGGACGCGCGCGCGCGCCTGGCGGCGATGACCGACACCACCGACGGTTTCGCGATTGCCGAGCGCGATCTCGACATCCGCGGTCCGGGCGACGTCTTCGGGACGCGCCAGGCCGGCCTGCCGACGCTGCGGATCGGCGATCTCCGACGCGATCGCGAGTTGATGGCCGACGCCCATGCGCTCGCCCGCGACCTGGTGGGGCAGCTGACGCCCGAGGCGCTGCCGCGCCGCCTGGCTCGCTCCGCGTGGACCGGTCGCTTCAACCTGGCGCAGGTCGGGTGATGCGGGTCATCGCCGGGACCTACCGTGGCCGTCGACTCGACGCGCCGACCTGGGAAGGGCTGCGGCCGACGTCCGACCGGCTCCGCGAGACGCTCTTCAACATCCTCGCGACCCGCGTGCCCGACGCACGCGTCGCCGACATCTGCGCGGGCACGGGTGCCGTTGGGATCGAGGCGCTGAGTCGTGGCGCCAACTGGGTCACGTTCGTCGAACAGGACCGTCGCGCCATCGCCCTGATCGAGGCCAACCTGCGCCGGTGCCAGGTTGGCGAGGGCTATACTGTCGACCGTCGCGACGCACTGTCGCCGACGCCGTACCGGGGCGGCCCTTTCGACATCGTGTTCCTCGATCCTCCCTACGCTCAACGCGCGCTCGACCCGTGGCTGCATGCGGCTGCCGCGTCGGTCACGGCCGACGGTCTGGTCGTCCTCGAGCACGCGACGCGGGTGTCGGCACCGGCCGAGGTCGGCACGCTCCGGCGGACCCGCGTGCTCGTGCAGGGCGACAGCAGCGTCACGTTCTACGCGGTGACCGCGGGGGAGGCCTGACCATGACCGCCGGACGGACCGCCCTCGTTGCCGGGTCCTTCGATCCGCTCACGCTGGGGCATCTCGACGTCATCGCGCGTGCGCACGACCTCTTCGCGTCGCTCGTCGTGGCGGTGCTGGTCAATCCGGGCAAGACGGCCCTGCTGACTCTCGACGAGCGTCTCGCCCTCGCCACCGAGAGCACCGCGCACCTGCCGGGCGTCCGTGTCGTCGCCTTCGAAGGCCTGCTGGTCGATGCCGCGGCGCGGCACGGCGCCACGGTGATCGTGCGCGGCCTCCGATCGGTCAGCGACTACGAACACGAATGGCCGATGGCGCGGATGAACGCGGCGCTGTCACCGGGGCTCGAGACCGTGTATCTCCAGGCCTCGCCGGAGTGGGGCCATGTGAGTTCGACGCTGGTCAGGCAGATTCACACGCTGGGTGGCGCCATCGACGCCTTCGTGCCACCGGCCGTGGCGCGCGGTCTGGGACAGCGCGCCGCTACTCGCGCCCAAGACAGGGGCTGAACGCATGCTTGCAGACCGTACGACGCGCATCTCGTCCTCGCCGACCATGAAGGGCTTGCTGGCCGCCGAGCGGCTGCGCCAGGCTGGTGTCGACGTGGTCGACCTCAGCGCCGGTGAGCCGGACTTTCCGACGCCGGAGCACGTGAAGGACGCGGCCCATGCCGCCATCACCGCCAACTTCACCAAGTACACGGCCAACGCCGGCACGAGCGAACTGAAGCAGGCGATCATCGCGCGCTACGCGGCCGACTACGGCGTCGAGTACACCGAGCCCGAGGTGATCGTCTGTGCGGGTGGCAAGCAGGCCCTCGTCAACGCCGCACTGACCGTCTTCGGCCCCGGCGACGAGGTGATCACGCACACGCCCGGCTGGCCGACGATCATCGAGCAGATCAAGCTGGCCGAGGCGACGCCGGTCCTGGTGGGGACAACGCCGGAAGACGGCTTCGCCATCCGCGCACAGCCGTTCATCGACGCGATGACGGCGCGCACGCGGGCCATCGTGATCAACTCGCCGGCCAATCCCACCGGCGCACTCATTCCCGAAGCGGAGATGGTGGCGCTCGCCGATGCGGCAGCAAGTCGCGGCATCTGGATCATCCTCGACCTCTGCTACGAGAAGTTGATCTACGACCCGGTCGCGCACAACCTGCCGAAGGTGCTCGGCGAGCGGATGCGCGAGCGGACGATCCTCACCGGCTCCGCCTCGAAGGCCTATGCGATGACCGGCTGGCGATGCGGCTGGGTGCTCGCGTCGCGTGAGGTCGTGGCGGCGTGCAACGCCATCCAGAGCCACTCGACCAGCAACGTCTGCTCGATCACCCAGAAGGCCGTCGTCGCGGCGCTGCGCGGGCCGCAGCAGTGCGTCACCGACATGCTCGACGAGTACCGTCGCCGTCGCGATCTGATCTGGTCGCTGCTGACGCGTGACCCTCGCGTTCGCTGCAAGACGCCCGATGGCGCGTTCTACCTGTTCGTGGACGTATCGGAACTGCTGTCGCCCGACGGGCTGCGCACGAGCGCCGAGTTCTGTCAGGCGCTGCTCGAAGATCACCACGTCGTGCTGACGGCAGGCGAGGCCTTCGACGCGCCCGGCTTCTTCCGGCTGTCGTACGCCGCCTCCACCGAGCGGCTCGAAGAGGCGGCCCGCCGATTCGACGCGTTCGTCGCGGCGATCGACGCGGGCACCTACACGGGGCGGACCGCAACGGCCTGACGCGCGACCTGCTCGCGCCCGCCGGTGGTCCATGCGGCCGCCGGCAGACTCCTTCATGACCGGCACTTCCGATTCCTACGGCGCGGTCGACACCGCGTTCATCACCGCGCTGCAGACGGCGCTCGGCTCCGACCACGTACGCGTCGACGAGGAGACGCGCGTTGCCTACGGGACCGACGCGCTCAAGAAGGGGCAGCCGGCCGACGTCGTCGTCTGGCCTGGCTCGACCGCCGATGTCGCCGCGGTCATGCGCCTGTGTACGAAGCAGCGCGTGCCCGTCGTGCCGCGTGGCGCGGGCACCGGCTACACCGGTGGCGCCGTGCCGACGCATGGCGGCGTGGTCCTGTCGCTCGAGCGCCTGAACCGGATCCTCGAGATCGATGAAGCGAACCTGCTCGCCGTCGTCGAGGCCCATGTGATTACGGGTGACTTGCAGCGCGCCGTCGAAGCGGTTGGCCTGTTCTATCCGCCCGACCCGGCCAGCCTGTCGACCTCCACGATCGGCGGCAACATCGCCGAGTGTGCCGGCGGTCCGCGTGCGTTCAAGTACGGTGTGACGAAGCGCTACGTCCTCGGACTCGAGGCCGTGCTGCCGTCCGGCGAGGTCGTGCACACCGGCAGCAAGAGCGTGAAGAACGTCGTCGGGTACGACCTGACGCAGCTGCTCGTGGGGTCGGAAGGCACGCTCGCCGTCATCACGAAGGCAACATTGCGACTGGTGCCGCTGCCGCCCACGGCGGTGACGCTGCGCGCGACGTTTGCGACCATTCGCGACGCCGTCGACGCTGTGACCGGCCTGATTCGGGCCCGCGTCACCCCGTCGGCGCTGGAGCTGATCGACGGCGACTCGCTCGACGCCGTCGCCACCAATCTCGGCACGCATGCTCTGGCGCCGGAAGGCACCGGGGCCGTGCTGCTGCTCGACGTCGATGGCCTGGAGGCAGCGGTCGGCGAAGAGGCCGCGCGGGTCGGCGCGGCCTGTGAGGCGGCCGGCGCGACCGAGGTGCTCGTCGCCCGCGACCGGGAGACGCGCGAGGAACTCTGGCGCGTGCGACGGGCCCTCTCACTCTCGCTGCGGGTGCTGGCGCCGTTGAAGATCAATCACGACGTCGTCGTGCCGAAGGGCCGGATCCCCGAACTCTTCGACCTCATCGCGCGCTTGCGGGCCGAGACACCCGGCGTGCGACTCCCGTGCTTCGGGCATGTCGGCGACGGCAACATCCACGTCAACATGATGCTGGACCCGGCCGACGGCGCCGCCGTGGCCGCCGCCAGGCGGGCCGAGCGAGCGTTGTTCGAGGGGGTCGTCGCGCTCGAAGGCTCGATCAGCGGCGAGCACGGCATCGGCTTCTCGAAGAAGCCGTTCGTGCCGCTGGAACTCTCGTCGGTGGAAATCGCTCTGATGCGCCGGGTGAAGGCGGCGTTCGACCCGATGAACATCCTCAATCCCGGCAAGATGTTCCCGGACCACACATAGATTTCAAAAATCTCAGACGTTCAGAATTTCACGACGACCGCCACGGCGCCACCATGGATGTGCCGACCCGTGGAGGTGCCGATGAAGTTCTGAAATTGTGAACTTCTGAAATCGTCCTACTGGTTGGTGACCAGCAGCACCGTCTCGAGGTCGCGCGACGGGTCGGGCCAGAGCAGGGTACGGAGGCGTACGCCGGCGGGGTTGAAGTACTGCACCTCGGCGAGCGTGCGCGTGTGGAGCGGATGCTGCGCCGTGATCCGTGCGAGATCGTCGCTGGTGAGCACGCACAGCACGCGCCGCGGTTGCGACAGGAAGGCGACGACCTCCTCGGGCTGCACGAGGTCGGTCTGCTTGACCCGCGTGTAGAACACCAGGTTCCGCACGAAGACCCGGTAGGTTGCCGACGGCTCGTCGCCCTGGTACGCGGCGGCATAGCGCCGCGCCATCACCTGGACCGGTTCGAGGTCGGCGGCCGAGACCACCGAGTAGTGCAGCGAGAGCAGCGTGGCGATCGACGCCACCGCCATCGTGACTGGCAACGCCCAGCGTCGCCGGCTCCAGCTCGCGAGCAGGACGGCCACGGCCGCCACCGTGATGATGCCGGTGCACACCAGCGCCAGCGACGGCGTCAGCGCGAAGAGCAGCGGCCGGGCCCGATGCAGGAGCAGCCCGAGGATCAGGAACAACACCGCGCACAGCGTGCCGCACCAGGCGAGAGCGGTCTGGCGACCGGTGCGTGGCGCCGCCGGCGGGCTGTCGGGCAGGCGGGCAATGACCGTCCGGGCCAGCAGCAGCGCCATCGGCGGCAGCATCGGCAGGATGTAGCGCGGCTGCTTGCCGATCGACAGCGAGTAGAAGACGAACGGGACGGCGGCCCAGATGATCGCCCGCCATTCCGCACGGGTCACCATCCGCTCACGCTTGAAGACCCGTCGCCAGGTCGGCAGCCAGAGCAGGATGAACGGCGACCACGGCATCAGGCCGCCCAGGACGATCGGCAGGTAGAACCAGAACGGCCGCGGGTCGTTGTAGCGGTCGGTGGCGAAACGCTCCAGGTTCTCGCCGACGAAGAACCGGTGCATGTAGGCGAGACCGTGATGCTGGGCCATCGCGAGGAACCACGGACCGGCCACGATCAGCGCGAGGCTGCCGACGATCAGCAGGTCGACGATCCCAGGCATCCGGGCGCCGTCACCATCGGCGCCACGTTCCTTCCACCACACCGGGATGACGGCGAGCACGGGCAGGGCCACAGCCACCGGGCCCTTGGCCAGGATGCCGAGGCCGATCATCACGCCGGCAAAGGCCAGCCACAGCCGTCGTCGCGTCGCGGTCGTCGTCGCCGTCGCGATCGGCGAGCCGATGCCCTCGATCAAGCCCCAGGTGGAGGCGGCGATGCAGAAGGCCAGCAGCAGATCGGGTAACGAGAGCCGACCGATGGAGAAATAGCCGAAGCTCGTCGCGACGACCGTGGCCGCGAAGAACCCGGTGGTGGCGTCGAACCAACGCCTGCCGACCAGGTACGTGATCAGCGCGAGTCCGAGTCCCGACAGCGCCGATGGGAAACGCGCCGCCGCCTCGCCGATGCCGGCCGCCTTGTAGGCGATCGACACGAGCCAGTAGAAGAGGATCGGTTTCTGGAAGCGCAGTTCGTAGTTGTAGTACGGCGTGAGCCAGTCGCCCGACGCCACCATCTCGCGCGCGGCCTCCGCGTAGAACGCTTCGTCCGAGTCGCCGATGGCGCCACGACCAAGGCCTGCAAAGAAGGTCAGGAAGCAGACCAGGCCGAGTATGAGCACATGCCGCGACACGCTGGGTCCGGATTCTACACCATGGGTTTTTGGGCTATACTTGCGGCTCACCTCGTGGTTCGGGGCCCTGCTGCACGCGGCGCGTGCGCTCCGGCGGTCCGCCCTGATCCTCACACCATCTCCACACAGTAGAGAGCATGGCACCAGCACAGAAGCGCTCCGGCGGCCGTCGCGGCCCCCGGCCCTCCGGTCCCCGCCGGCCCGCCAACGACATCCCCGACGTTGCCAACGATCCGCCGATGGACCTGCCGCCCGAAGGCTCCGAGGCGTCCTTGCGCATCGGTCAGCTCAAGGAGATGAACATCCAGGCGCTGATGCAGGTGGCGCAGGATCTCGGCGTGGAGGGCGCCACCGGGCTGCGCAAGCAGGAACTGATTTTCCAGATCCTCCGGGCACAGACCGAGCAGAGCGGCTTCATCTTCTCGGAGGGCGTGCTCGAGGTGCTGCCCGATGGTTTCGGGTTCCTTCGCGCGCCTGATTACAACTACCTCGCCGGTCCCGACGACATCTACGTGTCGCCGTCGCAGATCCGCAAGTTCGACTTGCAGACGGGTGACACGGTCAGCGGGCAGATTCGACCACCCAAGGACGGCGAGCGCTATTTCGCCCTCATCAAGGTCGAAGCCGTCAACTTCGAAGCGCCGGAGTTCGCACGCAACAAGATCTTCTTCGAGAACCTGACGCCGCTCTATCCGCAGGCGCGCTTCTCGCTGGAGACCGGCCGCGACAACCTGTCGGCCCGCGTCCTCGACCTGATGACGCCGATCGGCAAGGGCCA
Source organism: Luteitalea sp. (assembly GCA_035503395.1). GTDB lineage: Bacteria > Acidobacteriota > Vicinamibacteria > Vicinamibacterales > Vicinamibacteraceae > Luteitalea. The sequence goes on along the minus strand of DATJTM010000392.1, from coordinate 9,248 downwards.
GCGTGGCCTGATCGTCGCGCCGCCCCGCACCGGCAAGACGATGCTGCTGCAGAACATCGCGCAGTCGGTCGTGCAGAACCACCCCGAGGTGTATCTCATCGTGCTGCTGATCGACGAGCGGCCCGAAGAAGTCACCGACATGCAGCGCTCGGTGCGCGGCGAGGTCATCTCGTCGACCTTCGACGAGCCGGCCCAGCGCCACGTGCAGGTCGCCGAGATGGTGGTCGAGAAGGCCAAGCGCCTGGTCGAGCACAAGAAGGACGTGCTCATCCTGCTCGACTCGATCACCCGCCTGGCCCGCGCCTACAACAGCGTCGTGCCGCCGTCGGGCAAGGTGCTCTCGGGTGGTGTGGACTCCAACGCCCTGCAGAAGCCGAAGCGCTTCTTCGGCGCGGCCCGCAACATCGAGGAGGGTGGCTCGCTGACGATCATCGCGACCGCGCTCATCGACACCGGCTCGCGCATGGACGAAGTGATCTTCGAGGAGTTCAAGGGCACCGGCAACATGGAGATCCACCTGGATCGCAAGCTGGTGGACAAGCGCGTGTTCCCGGCGATCGACATCCAGAAGAGCGGCACCCGCAAGGAGGAACTCCTCATCCCGAAGGAAGACCTCAATCGCATCTGGGTGTTGCGCAAGGTGATCAACCCGCTGTCGCCGACCGAGGCGATGGAACTGCTGATCGACAAACTCGCCAAGGCCGGCAGCAACGCCGACTTCCTGAATGCGATGAATCGGGCGGGGTAGGGAATCGCAGAAGGCAGGGCCGGCTGTCCCAGCCCGGCCCTTTGTGTATCGACTACGTTGCGGCCCGCTTCGCCTGCGGCTTTGGCGCGCCATGCAACGGGCCCTACTTGCCAGTTAGTGCACGACGGCCTGGCGCTTCTCGAAGTGCAGGTCGCCGTCGACCACGTCGAGCGACACCTCGTCGCCTTCGCGGAAGTCGCCCTGCAGCACCGCCATCGCCAGCGGGTCGAGCACGCGCTTCTGCAGCGTCCGCTTCAGCGGCCGCGCCCCATACAGCGGGTCGTAGCCTTCTTCCACGAGCGCCTGCCGCGCCGCCTCGGAGAGCGTCAGCGTGATCTTGCGCTCCTGCAGCCGCGCGAGCAGCTTGTCCATCTGCAGGTCGATGATGCGGCTCATGTGCTCCCGTCCGAGCGGGTGGAACACGATCGTCTCGTCGATCCGGTTGATGAACTCCGGCCGGAAGTGCTGACGCATCGCGTCCATCACTTCACGCCGCGTGCCTTCGTCCACCGTGCCATCACGCAGCGCCCGTTCCGCCAGGTACTGGCTGCCCAGGTTCGACGTCATGATGACGACGGCGTTCTTGAAATCGACGGTGCGGCCACGCCCGTCGGTCAGGCGCCCATCGTCGAGCACCTGCAACAGCACGTTCAGCACTTCGGGGTGCGCCTTCTCGACCTCGTCGAACAGCACCACCGCATAAGGACGCCGACGGACCGCCTCGGTCAGCTGGCCAGCCTCGTCGTAGCCGACGTAGCCCGGAGGCGCGCCGATCAGTCGCGACACGGCGTGCTTCTCCTGGTACTCCGACATGTCGATCCGCACCATCGCCTGCTCGTCGTCGAACAGGAACTCGGCGAGGGCGCGCGCGAGCTCGGTCTTGCCGACGCCGGTCGGGCCCAGGAAGATGAAGCTCCCCAGCGGCCGATTCGGATCCTGCAGGCCGGCCCGCGCCCGACGGATCGCGCTGGCCACCGCTCGCACCGCTTCGTCCTGACCGACGACGCGCTGGTGCAGCCGTTCTTCCATGTGCACCAGCTTCTGGACTTCGCCTTCCATCAGGCGGTTGAGCGGGATGTGCGTCCACTTGCTCACCACTTCGGCGATGTCCTCCTCGTCGACGTCCTCCTTCAGCATGCGGGCCTGCTGCGGGCCGTCGAGCCGCGCGTCCTCGTCGGCCATGCGGCGTTCGAGGTCGGGCAGGCGACCGTACTGGAGCTCCGACGCGCGTGCGTAATCCCCATCGCGCTGCGCCTGTTCGATCTGCTGGCGCACCTTCTCGATCTCGCCCTTGATCGCGCTGGTCTCCTGGATCGCCGCCTTCTCCTGCTCCCACTGCGTTTGCAGCTGCGTGCGCTGCTCCTTCAGGTCGGCGAGCTCCTTCTCGAGGCGCGTGAGCCGCTCCTTCGACGCCGGGTCGGTCTCCTTGCGCAGCGCCTCGCGTTCGATTTCGAGCTGCATGAGGCGCCGCGACACCTCGTCGAGCTCGGCCGGCATCGAGTCGATTTCCATCCGCAGGCGCGACGCGGCCTCGTCGACCAGGTCGATGGCCTTGTCGGGCAGGAAGCGGTCGGCGATGTAGCGGTGGCTGAGCACCGCCGCCGCCACCAGCGCCGCATCCTTCAGGCGCACGCCGTGGTGCAGCTCGTACTTCTCGCGCAGCCCGCGCAGGATGCTGATCGTGTCCTCGACGGTCGGTTCACCGACGAGCACCGGCTGGAAGCGCCGCTCCAGGGCCGCATCCTTCTCGATGTGCTTGCGGTACTCGTCGAGCGTCGTCGCGCCAATGGTGTGCAACTCGCCGCGCGCCAGCATCGGCTTGAGCATGTTCGAGGCGTCCAGCGATCCCTCCGACGCGCCGGCGCCCACGACCGTGTGCAGTTCGTCGATGAAGAGGACGACCTCGCCCTGCGAGTTCACGACCTCCTGCAGCACCGCCTTCAGGCGCTCCTCGAACTCGCCTCGGTACTTGGCGCCAGCCACGAGCGCGCCCATGTCGAGGGCGACGATCCGCTTGTGCTTCAGGCCTTCGGGCACGTCGCCGCGAACGATGCGCTGGGCGAGGCCCTCGACGATCGCGGTCTTGCCGACGCCGGGTTCGCCGATCAGCACCGGGTTGTTCTTCGTGCGGCGTGACAGCACCTGGATCACGCGCCGGATCTCATCGTCTCGCCCGATGACGGGGTCGAGCTTGCCGTTGCGCGCGGCCTGCGTGAGGTCGCGGCCGTACTTCTCGAGCGCCTCGTACTTGCCCTCAGGGCTCTGGTCGGTCACGCGCTGCGTGCCGCGAACGGCGACCAGCGTTTCGAGGATGCGATCGCGCGTCGCCCCGACCGCCTGCAACGCGGCGGCGGCAGGCAGGCGAGGGCCTTCGCCGGCAATGGCGAGCAGGAAGTGCTCGGTGCTGAGGTACTCGTCCTTCAGCTGCGCCGCGTCCTTCTCGGCCGCCTCGACGACGGCGCGCAGACGTGGACCGATGCCGGCGTCGCTACCGCCATAGGCCTTGGGCCGCTTCTGCAGGTCGGCGTCCAACGTGCGGGCGAGGGCAGACGGATCGACCTGCATGCGCCGCAGGACTGCCGGCACGATGCCGCCGTCCTGCGCGACGAGCGCAGACAGCAGGTGCTCCGGGTCGATCTGGGGATGGTTGAGGCGCACCGCGAGTTGCTGCGCGGCGACAACGGCCTCCTGGGCCTTCTCGGTCAAGCGATTCAGGTTCATGCGTTCCTCCCGCCGATATCGGGTCGGCGTGTCAGGGGTGAGTCCACGCGGCCTTCAACGAGAGGCCGTCCTGCCGCGGCGCGATGCCGCGCGTCCCGCTAGGCAGGCTGCGTCCGCAACGCCGCGAGTGCTTCGTAGTGCGTGCGTTCTTCGGGCGACAGCTCGGTCGGCACCTGCAGGTCGAGCGTGACCAGCAGGTCGCCGCGTTCGCCCTTCTTGCCCAGCACCGGCATGCCGTGGCCACGGAGCCGCAGCACGGCGCCGGGTTTGGTGCCAGCCGGCACGCGGGCGCGAATCCTCGTGCCCACCAACGGTTGCACCTCGAGTTCGCCGCCGATCACCGCCACGGGGATGGAGACCGGCACGCGCGTCATCAAATCGTGGTCGCCGCGCGGTTCGAACCGGCCGTGCGGCGTGAGGCGCACGCGGAAAAACACGTCGCCGCCTTCGGAGGCCGCCCGCACCTTCTGCCCATCGCGGATGCCGGCAGGGAAGCGCACTTCGAGCGACCGTTCACCCTCCGCACCCGTCAGCGTCACCTTCCGCGTCGTGCCGGAGAACGCTTCCTCGAGGCTGATCGGCAGTTCGTGGGCCTGCTCCGGCGCCGGCTGTCGGCGCGCCCGGGTTCGTCCGCGCGGTGCACCAGCCCCAGGTCCACCGCCGCCGAAGAACGTGCTGAAGAAGTCCGAAAACGGGCTGGCGCCGCCGGCACCGCCTGAGAACATCTCCTCGAATTCCTCCGGCGAGACGTTGCGGTACCCGCCGCCGGCGCCAGGCTGGCCGCCACCGAACGACCATCCGCCCCCGAAGCCGCCGGCCGTGCGTGGATCGGCGCCGGCCCGCTGCGCCTGCTCGTACGCCTTCCAGTTGGCGCCGAGCTCGTCGTACTTGCGGCGCTTCTCGGCGTCGCCGAGCACCTCGTAGGCTTCGTTGATCTCCTTGAACTTCGACTCGGCGCCGCTGTCGCCGGGATTGACGTCCGGATGGTGCTTGCGCGCCAGCTTGCGGAACGCCTGCTTGATCTCCTTCTCGGAGGCGGTCTTGGCCACGCCGAGCGTGGCGTAGTAGTCACGGAACTCCATCCGACCTCCTCCTCAGAGCCCGAGCATCTCGCTCAGGCGATCCAGTTCCTGCGCCAGGCGACGCGTGGCGGTGCGCGACCCGTCGGCGCCAGTGGCGAGCGGCCGGATGCGGGCGACGGCTTCCGCCACCGCGAGCAGCCGCTGCACGCCAGCCAGGTTCACGCCGGCCTCGTCGACCAGGTGTTTGATGATCCGCAGCCGGTCGATCTCGTCACGGGAATAGACCCGCATGCTGCCGAGCGTCCGTGAGGGACGCACCAACCCCAGGCGTTCGTACTTGCGCAGGGTCTGCGGGTGCATCCCGAGGTGCCGGGCCGCGACGCTGATGAGCAGGAACTCCTCGTCGACTCGCGGCGGGTCCGATCGATGCCGGTCGCTCATTGACACAGACCGAGTGTAGCCATTGATATGGCGCGTGTCAAGGTGCTGCGTCGACGCGAGGCAAGGCTCTCGACCTCGCGGCCGCCCCGGCCAGGCGGGTGATAGCCGAAGCGTCGGACGATGCCGCATACTGGTCGTTCCGTGCTCGTCCCGGACATGGCGTCCGTCATGGGCATGGTCGAGGCATCGTGGACTTCGTCCCTTCCGACCTCCTCACCATCGGGCTGCTCGTTCTGCTCGAAGGTCTCCTCAGCGCCGACAACGCCCTCGTCCTGGCGATCCTGGTCCTGTCGCTGCCGCGCGACCAGCAGCGCAAGGCGCTGCGCTACGGCATCGTCGGTGCGTTTGCCTTCCGCGGCCTGGCCACGGTCTTTGCCGCGTACATGATTGGGCTGGCGTGGGTGAAGCTGGTGGGCGCGCTCTACCTGCTCTGGCTGCCCATCCAGCATTTCCGCGGCGGCGACCACGAGTCCAGGAAAGCGATCAAGCCCGCCACCAGCTGGCTCGGCCTCGGCGCCTTCTGGACGACCGTGATCAAGGTCGAGCTGACCGACATCGTCTTCGCGATCGACTCCATCCTCGTGGCGGTGGCGATGTCGCCCAAGCTGTGGGTGATCATCACCGGCGGCCTGCTCGGCATCGTCGCGATGCGTCTGCTCATCGGCCAATTGCTGGCGGTCGTCCAGCGTTTCCCACCGCTGGTCGATGGCGCCTTCGTGATCATCGCGTGGGTCGGCATCAAGCTGCTGGTCGAGTACCTCCATCAGCTCGGGTACGTGCACTTCGAGATCCCGAAGTGGCTGTCGCTGGGCCTGATCGTCGTGATCTTTGCCGGCTTCTACCTGTATGCCCGCTACCAGGGGCCGGTCGAGACCCCCGAGGGCACCGACGAGGCCGCGGAGTTGTTGAAGGAGCAGTCCGAGTGATCGAGGTCCTCTACGAGCATCCCGCCTGGTTCGCGCGACTGTTCGAGGCGCTCGAGGCCCGCGGGCTGCCCTGGCGGCGTGTACACGCGGCTGGCCTGCGGTTCCAGCCCGACTGGCGGCACGACGCGGAGGCGCGTGCGTCGGCGCCCGATCTGCTGGTGAATCGCATGAGCCCGTCGGCCGATCGACGTGGCCACGGGCACGGCATCCTCCCGACGCTGCAGTACCTCGAATCGATGGAAGCCGGCGGCGTGCGCGTGATCAACGGCGCGAAGGCCTACGGTTACGAGATCTCGAAGGTGCGGCAGATGGCGCTGTTGGCCGACCTCGGCCTGCCGTTTCCGAAGACGCGCGCGATCAACGCGGCCACGGAGGCCCTGGCCGCCACCGAGGGGCTGCGCTGGCCGGTGGTGGTGAAGCCGAGCGTCGGCGGTAGCGGGGCAGGCGTGCTGCGCTTCGACCGGCCGGAGGATCTCCGGGCGGCGGTGGAGGCGGGGCAGCTCCACTTCGGTGTCGACCATCTCGCGCTCGTGCAGGAGTTCATCCCGGCGCGTGACGGCCACATCACCCGCGTCGAGGTGCTCGGCGGACGCTACCTGTACGCGATTCACATGCCGGTGTCGGGGCAGAGTTTCAACCTGTGTCCGGCCGACGCCTGTGAACTGCCGCCACCGGGCACGGTGGCCGAGCCTGCAGCCGCAGGTGCCGTCGAACTCGGTGGCAACTGCGCGATCACGCCCGCGACTCCGGGGAAGCGGGCGTCGCAGGCGCATCCGCCCGCCGCCATCATCGACGCCGTCGTGCGCATGACGACGGCCGCCGGATTCGACGTCGGCGGCGTCGAATACGTGGTGGACGACCGCGACGGGCAGCACTATTTCTACGACCTGAACGCGTTGTCGAACTTCGTCGCCGACGCGCCCTCCGTGATTGGCTTCGATCCCTGGGTGCCGTTCGTCGACTTCCTGGCCGTCGCGCACGACGCGGCCATGACTGGACGCCGCGCCGTCGCGGCGGTGTGATGCAGATGACCGAGGGCTCGCCCTCGAGAAGGAGACAGACATGCCATATCCCGAATTCCTGATTGCGCCGATGCGCGAAGAACTGACCGACGTGGGCTTCACGGAACTCCGGAGCGCCGCCGAAGTGGACCAGGCCGTGGCCGCGAAGGGCACCACGCTGGTCGTCGTCAACAGCGTGTGCGGCTGTGCAGCCGGCAAGGCGCGGCCGGGCATCGCGCGCGCGATGCAGCACGCGACGCGTCCCGATCACGCGGTGACCGTGTTCGCCGGTGCCGACATCGAGGCGACCGACCGGGCCCGTGGCTACTTCACCGGCTACCCGCCCTCGTCGCCGTCGCTCGGCATCCTGCGCGACGGCAAGCTGGTGTACATGATGGAACGGCACCAGATCGAGGGGAACTCGGCTGACGGCATCGCCTCGGCGCTGACCTCTGCGTTCGACAAGTACTGCGCCACGCAGAACGCATAGCTGAGTCGCTCGCCGCGGATACGGGCGCGCCCTTCAGGCGCGTCCTCCGCGGCTCGGCCCAGCGCCATGCGGGAATGTCCGATGCGGGAATGTCGAATTCAGAGGCGACGGCCGTTCGCGGTCACGGGTTCGGCATTGCCACATTCCCGCCTGTCCGCTTGGCGGTAAGCGCTCGCTAGCGCGGCCTGACCGGCGGCGCGAGTTCGCGCGCGTCGGGATGCTCGGGGTGCACGAGCGTGAGCGGCGTGCCGTGCTTGTAGGTCTGCCACGTCCGCAGCACGGATTCGGCGAGGGTGCCGATGAAGGCGGGATGGGCGTTGACCGACGAGGCCCGGGCCATCGGCAGGCCCAACTCGTCGCATGTCGCGCGCGCCTCGTGATCGAGGTCGTAGAGCACCTCGATGTGGTCGCACACGAAGCCAATCGGACTCAGCACCACTGCTTCGAGTCCACCGCTCGCCGCCTGCTCACGCAGGTAGTCGTTCACGTCCGGTCCAAGCCACGGATCTTCCGGACGACCGCTCCGGCTCTGGAAGACGAGGGCCCAGTCCTCGACATGCAGGCGACGCGCCACTTCGGCCGCTGACGTCTCGAGCTGCCGGTGGTAGAAGGCCGCACCGGCCATGCTCTCGGGCACGCTGTGCGCCGTGAACACCAGGCGCGCTTTCGACTGCAACGGCAGCGGCAGGGTGTCGCGCGCCACCACGATGCGATCCGCCACCGCAGTCAGGAAACCGTCGTGGGCGTGCCAGTCGCCGACGTACGTGACGTCAAGCGGACGCTGCCCCGCGGCGCGCACTGTCTCGCGGGCCTGCAGGACATTCTCGCGGTACTGCGTGCAACTCGAGTACGACCGATGGGCTGCGGCCAACACGCCGATCGCCCGTCGGACGCCATCGGCCGCCATCTGCGCCAGCACGTCGGGCAGCAGGGGCGCCCAGTTCCGCATGCCGACGTACACGGGCAGATCGAGGCCGCGCTCGCGCAGCTGCGTGCGGAGGCCCTCCGCCTGCGCCTCGGTGTAGGCCGTGATCGGCGACACCCCACCGAACAGCTCGTAGTGATGCGCCACCTCCTCGATGCGGGCGGGCGGAATCCGCCGGCCGCGCAACACGTTGGCCAGGAACGGGCGGATGTCGTCGGGCCCGAGCGGGCCTCCGAAGGACACGAGCAGCACGGCATCGAACGGCGCGGGCATGATTTGCAGGATCATAGACGCTTCGACATCGGTGCAAGTCACACGTCTGAAGTCAGAAGTCAGAAGCCGACAGGCAAAGCGGAAGTACGACGTCAGCAGGCCAGCGGGGGATTCGAATCATGTCCGCCGCCCGGGCGTCACCATCGACGAGGTATATGCGTACGATTCTGGTTACGAATGACGATGGGGTGGAGTCCGAGGGGGTGCAGGAGCTGGCGCGGGCGCTGGGGGAGCTGGGGCTCGCACGCGTTGTGGTCTGCGCACCGCTCGGCGAGGCCAGCGCGATCGGCCACGCGCTGACGCTGGCCCGTCCGCTGCGGTTGCATACGCTGCGGCCAGACGTTCATGCGGTCGACGGGACGCCCGCCGACTGCGTCAACGTCGGCGTCGCGCAGGTCCTGGAAGGCCAGCGACCGGACCTGGTCGTGTCCGGCATCAACAAGGGCTGGAACGTCGGCGACGACGTGACCTACTCGGGAACGGTGGGCGGCGCGCTCGAAGGGGTGCTGCTGGGTGTGCCGGCGATTGCCGTCTCGCTGCAGCGAGCCGCGACCTTCGACTTCGGACCGGCGGCACGGGCCGGGGCGCAGGTCGCGCGCGACGTGCTGGCACACGGACTGCCGCCGCGCGTGCTGCTGAACGTCAATGTGCCGAAGGGGGAGCCGGTCGGCTGGGCGGTCACGAGGCAGGCGGCGCGGACG
>DATJTM010000391.1:0-4917 GCA_035503395.1 Luteitalea sp. | reverse complement strand
CTCGCAGATATGGTGGCAGCCCGGCGGCGTAGTCGAGATGCTCGAGCCCGTCGAGCGCATCCGGGCCGTATCGTGGCTGGATCACGATGCCTTCGGGCGTCACCCAGGGATCGTCCGTTGACGATGATGTGGAAGCAGGCGCTGACGTGTGTTGCGGCGCACTTCCGGGTGCTGGCGAGGTACGCCACGGGATGGCGCTGAAGTCCGGTCGTGTCATCGCGCCAGGCCCAGACGGTCCTGCCACATCGTCAACGTCGCCACGGCATCGATGCCGGCGTAGATGAAGTCGTCGACGCCCGCGGCCTCCAGGCATTCGATGTTCGATGCCGGGCGCCCGGCGACGATCAGCGGCACTGAGACCGCTGGCCGTATCTCGTCGACGAGCGCCGGGTAGTCGGCGTCAGCCGCGCACAACACGATCAGGTCGGCGTCGGCCGGCAGCTCCGTCGACTCTGAAACAGCGAGTCCGGCGCAGCCGAACAGGTTGCGCGAGAACGCCGCACGCGCCATGCGGCGGACCACGTCGCCGCGCGTGAGCAGGTGGACGCGAGGGATGCGCCCGGTCGCGGCGGCATGTCGACTGGTGCGGACTCGTATCGCCTCGAAGGGCTCCGCCAGTCGCACTGTGTGCAGCGCGCCGCTCTCGTCGTCGGGCGAAGGCGAAGGCAGAGGCACGGGGGCGGGCGACTCGACATCGGGATACGTGTTGACGCCGACGAGCACGCGGCGCCGAGTGGCGACGTCGCGTCGTCGCGCCTCCCGTGCCGCTTCGAGGTGCTCCTCGCGCAACCCAGCCCGCGCTGCCGTCGCGTAACCACCAGACGACTCGATCGATTGGAACAGCGCCCAGGCGGCCGCGCCGAGCCGATCGGTCATCCACTCGATGTAGTACGCACCGGCAGCGGGATCGGCCGTCGCCCCGAGATGCGCTTCCTCGGCAAGGAGATGCTGCACGTTGACTGCCAGATGCGGGTCGAAGCCGTGCGGCTCGACGAGCACCACATCGGCGCCGCCGAGCACAGCGCTCATCGCCTCGGTGGTGACGCGCAGTAGATTGGTGCCCGGGTCCAGCGCGCTCTTGTTGGCGCGTGACGTTCGCACGTGGAGGCGCATCGCGGGACTCGTGGTCGGCGGGAAGGCCGTCAGCGCCCGCGCCCAGAGCCGGCGCAGGGCTCGGAGCTTGGCGATCTCGACGAAATAGGCCGAGCCTACGGCGGACACGATTTCGGTGGCACGGTCTAGGTAGGGACCTGCCGCCGGCGCGTCCGCATCGGCAGTCACGACGTCGCCTGTCTCGAGGTGACGCTCGACCGCCTCGGCGAGGATCCAGGCGAGTTCGTGCACGGCGTTGCCGCCGGCGTCATGAATGAGGTCGCCGCGAATCGCATCGGCGCTCCACGTCGGCTGGACGGCGATCTGCCAGCCGGAGGTGGGAATATCGCCGTCGGCAGTCGGCTGTGGGCTGTCGGCAGTATGCAGGCCGCGCTCGCCAGTGGGCAGTCGCTCGTCGCGTGTCTCGCTGGTCGGCGAGAGGTCCTCGGCGCGGTAGAACGGCTTGACGGTCAGCCCCTCATCGGTGTGCCACAGCAGGCGCGTCTCGTACGACTGGCCCGCCAGGTCCTGTCGGACCAGCGCGTCCCACGCCTCGGTGGTGACGGCCGGAAATGCTTCTCGCAACCGCAATGGCGGTACGGCGTGACTGCGTTCAGCCACCCGTCGCCTCCTGCACCACTTCGAGGACGTAGCCGAACGCCGCAGCGTCAGTCGTTTTCGGGTGGACGAAGAACACCGTCGTGCCGCGCGAGCCGGCACGTGGCGCCCGATCGATCAGCCGGAAGCCGGCCGACTGCATGGCGGTGAACGCGGCGTGCACGTCGGTCACACGCAAGGCGACGTGCGCGATGCCGCCGCGACCATTGTTGCGCGCCAGTTGCGCCGCCACCGGCGACTCCGGCGACAGCGGCTCGAGCAACTGCACGAGATTCGGCCCCTCGCCGATTCGCAGCATCACCTCGCGCACGAGGTCGGTGCCGTGGACGTCTTCCCGATGGACCTCGGTGAAGCCGAGCGCGCAGTAGGTGGCGACGTGCGTCTCGAGCTCGCCGACCGGGACGGCGAGACCGAGATGGTCGATGCAGACGAATCCGGGCACCTGACTGGCAAGCTGGTCCTGCACCCCGCTAGCCTACCGCTTCGAAGGTCCCGGGCGTCGACGGGTGCGTGTCAGATGCCACCTCGAGCGTAGCGTCCCGGTCGTATCGAAGGTGTGCGTTCGCCACGAAGCGGGCGTTGTTCTCAGCACAGGCACATTTCGAAGTCGCCGGTACCAGTGGCGGATGGCGCACGCGTGCCCGAAGGAGCATCCATGAAGGAGAAATACGTCATCCTGCGCGAATCATCCCTTCGCCCGCGCGGCCCGGTGGCCGGCGCGGCCGGAGCAGGCACGAGCACCCAGGCGGGGCTGCAGGTGGAGGTCGACGAACTCGACCGACGCAGCAGTCGGGCGGTGGCTGCCAAGAAGGAAGTGAAGGCCGTGGCGCCGGTCATGCCGATGCGCCTGATCACGCCGGTGCCGCAACCGCAGGACACCGCGCAGCCCGCCGCGGGTCCGGCCTGGGGCATCACCGCGGTGAAGGCAGACCAGTCGCCGTTCGACGGCACCGATGTCGTCGTCGCCGTGCTCGACACCGGTATCGCGAAGAACCATCCGGCGTTTGCCGGCGTGACCATCGTCGAGAAGGACTTCACGGGCGAGGGCAACGGCGACACGCACGGGCACGGCACCCACTGCGCCGGCACGATCTTCGGTCGCGACGTCGCCGGCACTCGCATCGGCGTGGCGCGCGGCGTCAAGAAGGCCTTGATCGGCAAGGTGCTCGGCGACGGCGGCGGTGGCAGCGATGCCATCGTGAAGGCCATCGACTGGGCGATCGAGGAAGGCGCCAACGTGATCTCGATGTCGCTCGGCATCGACTTCCCGGGCTTCGTCGAGTTCCTCGTCAACACCCGCAACATGCCGATCGAGCTGGCGACGACGACGGCGCTCGAAGGCTATCGGCAGAACGTGCTGCTGTTCGAGCGGCTCGCATCGCTGGTGCGAGCTCGCGAAGCGTTCGGCGAGACGACGTTGATCATCGCCGCCGCCGGCAACGAGAGCCGGCGCGACCAGAACGCCGACTTCGAAATCGCCTGCAGCCCGCCGGCGGTGTCGGAAGGCCTGATCTCGGTGGCTGCGCTCGGGCAGTCGGGCAGCAAGTTCGTGGTGGCGCCGTTCAGCAACACGAACGTGCTTGTGTCCGGACCGGGCGTCGGCATCCAGTCGGCGAAACACACCGGCGGCCTCGTCGCGATGAGTGGCACCAGCATGGCGACGCCGCACGTCGCCGGCGTCGCGGCGCTGTGGATGCAGCAACTGGCGCAGGCTGGACCGGTGCCCGCGTCACTGCTGAAGTCGCGCCTGATCGCGTCGGGCACTGCCGCCGACATGACAGGCACGTTCGACGTCGGCGACATCGGCTCGGGGATGGTGCAGTCGCCGATGTCGTAGCGCAGCGTTTCGGTAGGAACGCCTCGCCAAGGCGTCCGCCGCCGGACGCGTCAGCGACGCGGGCCGATCAGGCCCGCGTCATCTTCCGGCGCTGAGATGCGAGTGAGTGGGCGGCTCGGGGAGCCGTCCCTCCCAGCAAGACACGTGTAAGAACCAGAGGACGACGTCGCCTGTCACTGCACGCGTTCGCTGAAGTCGCCGGACTTCGGGTCGCGCAGAATCAGCTTGGCGCGACCGTCGGGCAACAGTTCGCGCTTGATGACGAAGTGCCCGTCGACGACCTCGGGCTCGACGCGAACACGTGCGGCGTCGCCACCGCGCCAGTCGGGAATCTCCACCGCCGCCCAGGTGCGCGTCTTCGCCGACTTGTACGCCGCGTCCATCACGGCATTGACGACCACGCCGTCGTAGAACGACTCACGCGGCGCACGCCCCTGCTCCATCGAATCGAACATGTCGGTGAACATGTCGACGTATCCGAGCTCGGCGACCTCATCTCCCACCGGGAACAGCCAGCCGTCGGCCGTTTCAGCCTTCTCGGCGACGTACCCGCCGCGCGGCGCCGCGGTGAACATCTCGTAGCCCGTGCGCAGGAAGTGATTGAGCCAGATGGTGCCGTGGGTGCCGGCGACCTCGTCGCGCAGGTCCATGCCGCCGCGGAACGTCCAGCTCACCTCGAATTGCCCGAGCGCGCCCGAGGCGAAGCGGATCAGCGCAACGGCGTTGTCTTCGGCTTCAATCGGATGCACGAGCGTGTCGGCCGTGCAGAGCACTTCGACGGGCCGGTTCCCCTTGCCGACGAAGTTCCTGATGATCTCGATGCAGTGGCACCCGAGGTCGATGATCGCGCCGCCGCCGGTGAGCCGGTGGTCCCAGAACCACGCGGCATGCGGACCGGGATGCGCCTCGCGGGCGCGCACCCACGTGACCTGCCCGACGGCGCCATCCTCGACGGACTTGATGGCCTTCAGCGTCTTGGGTGTGTAGCAGAGATCCTCGAGGTAGCCGGCGAATACGCCGGCCTTCTCGACTGTCTCGAGCATGCGGCGCGCCTCGTCGGCGGTCCGCCCGAGCGGCTTGGTGCAGAGCACCGCCTTGCCGGCTTTCGCGGTGAGCTCGACGGCTTCCTCGTGCAGGTGATTCGGCAACGCGATGACGACAACGTCAGTGTCGGGATCTTCGATCGCCGTCCGCATGTCGGTGACGCCGTGCGGGATGCTCCACCGCTCGGCGAATGCGCGCGCCCTCGCCTCCGAACGCGAGTAGATCACGCTCACGCGGTCGCGGCTGCGCTGCGCGTGCAGCGTCATCGTGTAGAAGTCCCCAATCAACCCCGCCCCCAGCATCGTCACCGCATGGCTTTGCATGGG
>DATJTM010000390.1:0-7887 GCA_035503395.1 Luteitalea sp. | reverse complement strand
TGGTTGTAGACCACGTCGAGGATCACTTCGAGGCCGGCGGCGTGCAGTGCCCGCACCATCGACTTGAACTCGCGCACCGAGCCGTACGCCGAGCGACTCACCGAGTAGCGCAGGTCCGGCGCGAAGTACGCGAGCGTGTTGTAACCCCAGTAGTTCGCGAGACCCGCCTTCACGAGATGCCAGTCGTCGACGTGGTGGTGCACCGGCAGCAGTTCGACCGCGGTCACCCCGAGCTGCTTGAAATGCTCGATCGCTGCTTCTGATGCGATGCCGAGGTACGTGCCGCGCAGGTCGTCGGGAATGCCTGGGTGCTTTTTCGTGAAGCCGCGGACGTGGACCTCATAGATGACCGTCTCGTGCCACGGCCGCTTGAGGCGACGGTCGTCGGCCCACGTGAACGCGCTGTCGACAACGGAGGCGAGTGGCGCGTAGGCGGCGTTGTCGCGATCGTCTCGACTGTCGGGCGCGTCAATCGAGAAGCCGAACATGCTGTCGTGCCAGCGAACGTTGCGCCCGACGGCCTTGGCGTAGGGGTCGAACAGCAGCTTGGCCGGGTTGAAGCGATGGCCGCTGCGCAGATCGAAGGGCCCTTGGACGCGGAATCCGTAGAGCTGACCGGGCCGCACCTCGGGCAGGTAGCCGTGCCACACCTGCTCGGTGCGCTGGCGCAGGGGAATCCGGTGCGATTCGCGCCCCGCGTACGGCGAGTCGAACAGGCACAGCTCGACGCCGGTCGCGTGCTCGGAGAAGAGCGCGAAGTTGACGCCGATGCCATCCCAGGTGGCGCCGAGCGGGTACGGGGAGCCTGGCCAGACTTTCATCGCGGGCACGGTGCGCAACGCGCCGGAGGGCGGCGAGGGCGCACAAGTATGCCATTCCGCCTTCGCCAAGGCTCCGGCGAGACAGGTCGGCGCGTCAGCGGCCGGACTGCAGTGCGCGAAGGAGCAGGACGGCGAGAAGGGCGCTGCGGAGCGTCCAGGACACGGTCCGCAGCCAGTTGGTGGCGACCAGTGAGGCGTGCGCCTCGGCGTTGAATCCCCGAGCCAGCGTGTTGTGCAGGGGCACCTGCAGGCCGATCGTCGAGAGCCAGATGACGACGACGAGCCCGGCTCCGGCCGCCGCCCACGCCCATGGCACGGACGGCGGTCGCTCGACGACCCACCACGCCGCGGTGACGAGTTCGAGGAGCATGACGGGGCCGACGATCGGCGTGATCGCACGGCCGTGGGCCTGCACGAATGCGCCGAACTGCGACCTATCGGCCGATGCGAAGAGGGGATAGTGGACGGCCTGCACCACCCAGATCAGCCCGGTCAGGTAGAACGTTGCGGCCGCTTGCGCAACGAAGACCGAGGCACTCAGTGTCGTCATGCGGCGCCGCGGTGGTCGTCCAGGGTGGCGCGGAGAGCGCCTTCGAGCTGCGGGTGTGCGAACTGGTAATCCGCCGCCTCCAGCGCTGCCGGCAGCACGCGCTTGCTGCTCAGAAGCTCGGCGTCGGCCAGCTCGCCGACCGCTGCGCGCAGGGCGAACGCGGGCACGGGGATGACGGCTGGACGATGCAGGACGCGCCCGAGCGTCCGTGTGAATTCGGCGTTGCTGACGGGGTGAGGTGCCGTGACGTTGACCGGGCCTCGCAGGGCATCGCGTTCGACCGCGTGTGTGAGCGCGCCGACGACGTCCGCAATGGCCACCCAGCTATAAATCTGCTCTCCGGAACCAAGGCGTCCGCCCAGGCCCAGGCTGAAAGGCAGTCGCATCTTTCCGAGTGCGCCGCCATGCGCGTCCAGGATGATGCCGAATCGCGTCGTCGCGACGCGAACGCCAGCCGCGCTCGCTGGTTCGGTCGCCCGCTCCCAGTCGCGACACACGTCGGCG
The DNA here is from genome assembly GCA_035503395.1 of Luteitalea sp. Lineage (GTDB taxonomy): Bacteria > Acidobacteriota > Vicinamibacteria > Vicinamibacterales > Vicinamibacteraceae > Luteitalea. The sequence goes on along the minus strand of DATJTM010000390.1, from coordinate 6,012 downwards.
AGGAAGCCATTGCCCGGAGGGCTCTGCTCGGTGAGTGGCTCGTTGCCGCGGTCGCCGTAGTAGCCGATCGCCGAGGCGCTGACCATGACGTGCGGGAGTTGCGCAAGTGTCGCCAGGGACTGCGCGAGCGCGCGCGTGGGTCCGACGCGACTATCGCGGATGCGCGCCTTGACGGTGGGGGACCAGCGTGCGCCAGCGACGCTTTCGCCAGCGAGGTGGACGAGGGCGTCGATCGTCCCGAGTCGCTCGGGGTGTTCGAGACCTCGCTCGGGTGACCAGGTGTGTGCGCCAGCGTCCTTGCCGCCGCGCCCTGGGCGCCCAGCCCGCTGGAGTCGGATGACCTCGTGCCCCCGCGACTCGAGGTGAGGAGCGAGGGCCGACCCGACGAGGCCGCTGGCTCCGGTGATGGCGATACGCATGGCAGTCTCCCGGGCGACGTCATGCGCGACGCCGCCCGGTTGACGATACGCGACTGGCTAGTTGCTGGCCTTGGCCTTCGGCATCAGCACGGTGTCGATCACGTGAATCACGCCGTTGCTGGCGGCCACGTCCGTCTTGATGACCTTCGCATTGTCCACCGACACGTTGCTGCCGTTGACGGCGATCTTCAGGCTCTGGCCCTGCACCGTCTTGGCATCCTTCAACTTCACCACGTCAGCCGCGGTGACCTTGCCGGCGACGACGTGATACGTGAGCACTTCCTTCAGCTTCGCCTGGTCCTTGAGCAGCGCTTCGAGCGTGGCCTTCGGCACCTTGGCGAACGCCTCGTCGGTCGGGGCGAACACGGTGAATGGACCGGCGCCCTTCAGTGTCTCGACGAGGTTGGCGGCCTTCACCGCGGTCACCAGCGTGTTGAACATCCCCGCGCCGACGGCGGTATCGACGATGTCCTTCGTTTGCGCCTGGGCCGGAGCGGCAGTCAGGGCAACGGCGACGGTGGCGGCAAGAGCGATCTGACGAAACATGGCAAGTCCCTCCAAAGGACGTTCACGCATTCATGCGCCCTCGAGTGGGCGCCGCAGTGCCGCAAGGTCGCGGCGTTTCGCGATAGGACGCCAGGTTCACGTGATCCGGATCCCGAAAGGTCCGCACTGGACGCTCTGGCCGGGTGCGCGCAATCATGGCGACCTGGCTAAGGACGCCACGTGGCGCGCCGAGGTCCCGGGATTTCATGCGCCTCGACGATTTCGATTACGAGCTCCCTGCCGAACGCATCGCGCAGCACCCGCCGGCGGAGCGAGGTACCTCACGTCTACTCGTTCTCGATCGCGCATCGGGGGCGACGACCCTGACGACCGTTACTGAGCTCGGCCGTTGGTTGCGTCGCGGCGATGTCCTGGTCGTCAACGACACGCGCGTGTTTCCCGCGCGTCTGCTCGGTCATCGGCATCCCGGTGGCGGTCGGCTGGAGTGCCTGCTCGTCGAGGCGCACGGCGACGATCGGTGGGACGCGCTCGTCCACCCGGGCCAGCGGTTGCGGGTCGGGAGTCGATTCACCTGCGAAGGCGCTGGTGGTGCGATTCACGGTGAGATCGTCGGTCGCGGCGACTTCGGTCGTCGGACCGTGCAGTTGACCGCCGAAGGTTTCGCCAGTGTCGACGCCGGCATCGAGGCGATCGGCCACATGCCGCTGCCGCCGTACATCCATCGCGACGATGCGAGTGATGACCGGGAGCGGTACCAGACCATCTACGCGGCGTCACGTGGATCGGTGGCCGCCCCGACGGCGGGCCTGCACTTCACGCCGGCACTGTTCGAGCAGTTGCGCGAGGGCGGCGTCGAGATCGTCACCGTCACGTTGCACGTCGGCTACGGCACGTTCAAGCCGGTGCGCGTCGACGACATCGAGGATCATGTCGTCGATCCGGAACGGTACGAGATCGGTGACGCATCTGCCGATGCGATCAATCGGGCCAAGCGGGAAGGCCGCCGTGTCATCGTCGTCGGCACCACGAGCACGCGCGCACTCGAGAGCGCCGCGGACGACGACGGAGTCGTGCGGCCAGGCCGAGGCACCGCGACGCTGTACATCCGGCCGGGGTATCAGTTCAGAGTGCCCGACGCGATGATGACGAACTTCCACGTGCCCCGTTCGTCGCTGTTGATCCTGGTGTCGGCCTTCGCCGGCCGCGAGCAGGTGCTGGCGGCCTACCGCGAAGCGATCGACGCCGGCTTCCGCTTCTACAGCTACGGCGACGCGATGCTCATCGTCTAGGTAGGGCCGGCCGCTCCAGCCCAGTCCGCGAATGACCGGCCTTCGTCGTTCGGCCGTCGGCCTTCGATTCAACAAGCGCGACGACCGTGCGTAGCCGACCGACTTGTCGGTCGGAACCGCATGCACGATTGGTCCGCCAGGTGTAGCCGCCGGACTGTGTCCGGCGGTCCCTCGCCATTCGGTAGGGACGGCTCGCCGAGCCGTCCGCGTGACCCGCGCCACCGATGACGCGCATCACCGCCGCGCCGCGAACGCCCTGCGATATCCTCACGCGAACGGAGGATGGACATGATCCGATCGAAGCTGACGTTCCTGGCCGGCGCAGGCGCCGGTTCGTTGCTGACCGCCGCGGCCCTCACGCTCGGCAGCGCTGCGCTCGCCGCGCGCACCGACGCCCAGGACCCCGCCGCGCCCAAGGCCAAGGCTGCTGCCATCAAGTACTCCACGCAGGTGGTCTTCGAGAACGAGCGCGTGCGCGTCAAGGACGTCACGTTCCCGCCGGGCGTGCCAGACACGGGCATGCACACGCACGATCTCGCGCACGTCGGCGTCATCCTCACTGAAGGCAAGCTGGTCTTCACCGAGAAGGATGGCAAGAAAGAGACGGCCTCGTTCAGCAGCGGCAGCGTCGGTTTCCGCGGGCCGAACGCCACCCACATGGTGGCGAACCCGGGTGCCGCCCCAATGCGGGTCATCGAGGTCGAGTTGAAGTGAACCTGACGGCGGCGCCGGGACCGCGAACGCGACGGCTCCGCGGCGCCCTGCGGCGGCTCTCGTCGGTCGCCGCCGTCGGCCTGATGGCGATGCTGACGCTGCCCGCCCTTGCTCGCGCGCAGTCGAGTCCGCAGCGCCCTAACATCGTCGTCATCCTCGCCGACGATCTCGGCTACGGCGATCTGGCCTCGTACGGACACCCGTCGCACCGCACGCCGCATCTCGACGCCATGGCGCGCGACGGCGTGCGTGCCACGGCGGCGTACGCGCCGTCACCGTCGTGTTCGCCGACCCGCGCGTCGCTCCTTACCGGACGTTACGCCTTCCGCGTCGGCATCCGCGCGCCACTCTCGCCGCGCAGCCCGCAAGGCCTCCGCGCCTCCGACGTCGTCACGCTCCCGCGCGTCCTGAAAGACGCTGGTTACAAGACGATGGTGGTGGGGAAGTGGCACCTCGGCGACCAGCCGGGCATGCGGCCCCTCGAGCACGGCTTCGATCGCTTCGTCGGGCTGCTCTACAGCCACGACTACAAGGCGCCGTTCGTGCAGACGCCGGAACGTCTCGCGCTGTGGGATGGCGAGACACGCCGCATCGAGGAGCCCGACCCGGCGACCCTCACATCGACGTACACCGAGGAGGCGGTCACCTTCATCAAGGCGCAGGCCGCGGCGAAGCAGCCGTTCTTCCTCTACCTCGCGCACTCGATGCCGCACGTCCCGCTGGCGGTCTCGCCACGCTGGCGGGGTCGCACGTCGAGCGCTTATGGCGACGTCATGGCCGAACTCGACGACTCGATTGGCCGGGTCCGTGCCGCGCTAGCCGCGACCGGGGTCGCCGACAACACGCTCGTCATCTTCACCAGTGACAACGGTCCGTGGAACGCCATGCCCGAGCGCATGTTCGGCAGCCCCGACGTCAAGCCGTGGGACCACGGCACCACTGGCCCCTTCCGTGGCGGCAAGGCCGGCACCTACGAAGGCGGCCACCGCGTCCCGTTCATCGCGACATGGAGCGGTCAACTCCCCACCGGTCGCACGATGGACGCACCGATCAGCCTCGTCGACCTCTTGCCGACCGTCGCCGGGCGCACGGGAACGACGCCGCGACTCCCATCCACCGTCGACGGCAAGGATACTTGGCCGCTCCTCACCGGTGCTTCCGCGCCCGACGGGCTTACCAGCGAGCGCGTGCTGCTGTACGACAACCTCGGACACGCGGAAGCCATCCGCATCGGCCCATGGAAGCTGCGCCTCGCACCGGCGCCCGCCGGCGCCACGCCGAAGCCGGAGCTGTTCCACCTGCTGAACGACCCGTCCGAACGCTACGACGTCTCCGCCGCCCACCCCGACATCGTCGACCGTCTGCGCCAGCGACTCGCCTCCGAGAACGCGAGCCGGTGATGCGAGATCGTTGGTGTAGCCGTCGGACTTTGTCCGACGGTGAGCGAGTGGACAGTTCGTTGCCGACCGTCTGGCAGCGGTGCGCCAGGATCCCCTACGTAGCCGCCCGACTAGTCGGTCGGAAGCGTAGGGACTGAGGAACTCTGCCGCGTGTGAAGGTGGGCTACGGAAGCCTGCCAAGTCTGACGAGTCCACTCAACTTCACCGGACGTAGCCGACGGACTTTGTCCGTCGCGAGCGCAAGGGCAGGGGAGGGCGGAAGCAAGGCGCGGAGTGCGTAGACCGCGAGACCGAAGTCGGTCGTCCCACCGCCGCACGTAGCCGACCGACTTTCACCTCCTGCTGCGGATAAGCCGCCGGTCGGAAGCGGCAGAGGGGTGAGGACGTATACGAAGGGCGCGCGTCGCCTACTGACACCGAGGCTCGCCCACCACCATCCGACGTGGCCGCCGGACTTCCACCTTCGCGAAGCCTTCGGCGGACGGTGGAAGTTGGGCCCGCTCCATCCATCGGACGTAGCCGACCGACTCTGTCGGTCGGAGGCGTAAGGGCAGGGGAGATGAAGAGAGTCGCGCGCGTCGAACCAACGACGCTGAGGCGAGTGGTCCCTCGACCGGACGTAGCGGACAGACTTTCCGCCTCCGCCCAGGCTACGGCGGATGTCGTCGCCCGGCGACCGTAGGGCCCATGGGAGCCCGCGCAGCGGCTTCAGTCCCGCTGAGGTCGACGTCTGCTAGAATCAGGTGTTCTGTCGGCCGACGGCCCCGCCGCTGGCTGCCAGCCCACCCAGGTGCCGGTGTAGCTCAGCCGGTTAGAGCATGCGTCTCATAAGCGCAGGGTCGGCGGTTCGAGTCCGCCCACCGGCACCAAGTCTCCATCCATCCTCATCCATAGCCGTCCACGACATCACGATTTGCGCCTAAATTTGCGCGATCGCGTCTGTGGTGGTCTACACTCGTCCTCGGCAAGCCACGAATTTTTACAGTAACCGTTGCAGCAACCGAGCGTTACTGCAACGTCCGCGCGAGAAGTTACTGCAACGTGGCGGTCGGAGGCGTATGCCGCGAACGGTCCTGCCCCTCAACGACACCAAGATCCGGAAGACCCCGCCGGGCCTGAGCGTGCTCCGCCTGTCGGACGGCGACGGCCTGTACCTGCTGGTGCAGCCGAATGGCGGCAAATGGTGGCGCTTCGACTACATGCACCAGGGCCGCCGGAAGACCCTTTCCTTTGGCACGTACCCCGAGGTCTCCCTCGTGTCCGCTCGGGCGCGCCGGGCCGAGGCGCGGGAGAAGGTAGCGGCCGGCATCGACCCGAGCCGGGAACGCCAAGACGCCCGTGAGGCCGCCGTCCAGGCGATGACGTTCGCCGAGGTCAGCGACGAGTGGCTTGAACGGCAGAAGCACGTGCTGGCGCCCGTCACGTTCGAGAAGGCGACGTGGATGCTCAAGTCGCTTGTCAACCCGTGGCTCGGCAAGCGCCCGATCGCGGAGATCGAGCCACCGGAGCTGCTCTCGGTGCTGCGTCGGATCGAGAGCCGCGGCAAGCACGAGACCGCGCATCGCACCAAGCGGCGCTGCGGTCAGGTGTTCCGGTACGCGATTGCCACTGGACGGGCGCAGCGGGATCCCTCGGCCGACCTCCGCGACGCGCTGACGCCGGTGCGGTCAACGCACCGCGCGG
>DATJTM010000389.1:0-6569 GCA_035503395.1 Luteitalea sp. | reverse complement strand
GCCCTTCACGCGGGCGCCAAGCGCCCGGTCGACATGCGCAGGGTAGTGATCGACGTAGGCCGCCGACAGCTGCGAGTCGGCCCAGTACACCTGGCCCGACGTGGCCAGGTATCGTCGTGAGTACACCTCGAAGGCACGCCGTTTGTAGCGATGCGCGTAGAGCGTGAGGCGAGCCCAGTCGGCAGGATGGAAGCGCGTGGGCTGGACGGTCAGCGGCGTGTCATCGGCCACTGGCTGGTACGTGGAAAAGATGCCCCGACGCAGGAAGCTGTCCCGGCCAGCGTCCGTCGTGAACTGATAGTCGCCATACAGGTAGCCCGCGCGGATGCGTGCCTCGAAACGGTCGATGATTGAGGCGGTCTCGGCCAACTCGACGACCCGACGCACCCGAACCCGGGACCGCAGCTGCAGCTGGACGCGGGTGACGACGCCGAACAAGCCATAGCCGCCAATCACCAGGCGGAACAGTTCCGGGTGATTGGTGCGTGAGCACCGTCGCACCATCCCGTCTGCGTCAGTCAGGTCGAACCACCGCACCTGGTCGACGAGCGGCTTGAGCGCGAGTCCGCGGCCGTGCGCATTGCACGCGAGTGCGCCGCCGATGCTCAGACGGTCCGCGCCGGTCTGCTTCTGCACGATACCCCACTGCTTGGCGCCGGCGTCCACCTGTCCGCTTGGCTGGTGTGCTGACAGGTAGCCGATGATGTCCGGCCACTGCGCGCCGCCTTCGACTGTCAGGGTGCCGTTGTCCCGATCAAACTCGAGGACGCGGTTCAGACGTCGCGTGTCGATCAGCACCGCTCCCTCCGCGAATTGCTGGCCGCCCATGGCATGCCGGCCTCCTGCGATGGCGATCGCGCGTTGCTCCCGTCGCGCACCTGCGACTAACGCGGCCAGGTGATCGACGCTGGCGGGTTGGACGATGCGGGCCACCCGCGTCTCGTTCAGTTGCGAATGCAGGTCGTTGACGATCGGGCCTCTGTCGTCGGCAGGGATACCCGACGCCTCTGGCGCGCCAATCTCAATGCGAGGCACACAGCCGGAGGCAGCCAGGGCCAGCGCGCCTGCGGACCCCAGGAAGGAGCGACGGCCGGATCGCCTGCGCATCGGGAGGCACTGTAACAGGAGCGTGGCGCCGGCAGCACGTCGCCCTCGACGCGGCCTGGAGACCAGCGGGCTGGCCGGCCTCGAGCGGAATCGACGGCTGTGAGCCGTCAGAGAAGCGGTCTACACATTCAAGGCATGGGGAGTTGCCTCATGCCTATCCGGTCCGTCCCATTTGTTCTCACCCTGGTCCTCGCTACAGCCGCGGGCGCCAGACCCGCCCTCTCGCAGGTGATGGCGCGCCCCCTCCTCAGTATGGGCGTGGGCGCGGCCGTGAACTGCGCCGGATCGAACGATGGCATTCCGGTGCTGCCCTGCACGCGCTGGGGCGAGCCGACGCCTGGTGTCCACCCGCGCCTGTTCGTCGATGCGCGTCCCCGTGAACGCGTCCTGCTTTCGCTGTCGGCCGGCACGCTGCGTCTTGCCCAGCGCTCGTACGACGTGACGACGGCGACGCCACACGAGACCTGGCGGGTGACACGGGCGGCGCGAACGAGTTGGCACCTGACGGCGACGGCGGCGTACGTCGGCGGTGCGCCGACGCATCGCGTGCGAGGCTTCATAGGCGGTGGCGCCATCGGTTTCTGGGATCGCGTCAGCCTCGTCGCCAGCCACGAGAGCGGAGGCGCGCAGTTAGCCCGAACACCGTCGGATGGGTCGACCGGCGCCGGTGCGGCGTTCACGACCGGATTCCTCGTGACTGGGCCTGGTCGCTGGATCGGGAAGGTGTCGTACCTGCTCGCGAGCCATATGGCCGATGCGGACCGGTCCGATGGCGGGTGGCGCCATGAAGTCACGTTCGGAGTGGCGTGGCGCCTGCGAGCATCACGGTAACGCGTCGCCGCTGGGACGACCGTCTGCAGTGTCACTTTGATACTCATCGCTAGGCCAGGACGGCTCGTCGATGCGCTGAACGGCAAGTAGGTAGGCCCGATCTGCCCGGTATCCGAAGCCGACGAGGGTCGGCGTCATTCGTGCGGCGCGGGACGTGCTTCGGCTCCCTGTGGGAGGGGCGCTCTCCCCTGTCGGCACTGAGTTGTCTCAGGGGTCAAGGGATGAAGAGCGGGTTGCCCTCGAAGGCAACCACTTCCACAATGCGCACGCCAGCGCCGTCGACGTGCAGGCGCCGTCTGACGCGGCTCTTACCCGCACCTCCTCGCGCGGGAGGTACTCCCGGCGTCGCTGAATGGTCGCCTGATCCATATCGGCGGTTGCCCACCGGGTCGCGTGCGACTCTCTGCGGCCGGGCATCAAAGGTGCGTTCGTCCCTGATGGAGCGACGCAGCTTCAGATGCTCGACATGCGCCCACAGGAGAGGCAGACCGATCCGTCGGCTCCTCCGAAAAGGTGTCTCGCACTACGCAGCCCGCCGCGCGATCTGCTAGCGTCGGCGGCAGCTGCAGGGAAGTCAGCAGGGCGGCGGGGCGATGCGGTCTCCGCCTCGGCAACACGAGAACTAGTAGGGATGCCCATCCCCTGTCCTTCAGAGGGCGCGGAGCCCCAGGGCACTCAGTCGGCTCGCAGTGCATTCATCGGATTGAGTCGCGAGGCCCGACGCGCCGGCAGGTATGCCGCCAGCGTGGACACCAGGACGAGCGTACCGAGCGCCACTCCGTAGGCCACCGGATCGAACGGCGAGGTGCCATACAGCAGCTGATTGACGCCGCGAGCGGCAGCAGCGGCGAGCGGCAGGCCGATAATTCCACCCGCCAGCACGAGGAGCAGCGCCTCACGGACGATGAGCCATTGCAGTGCGGCCGGCCTCGCGCCCAGCGCCACGCGTACACCGAGTTCTGGTGTGCGTCGCCTGACGGCGTACGACACGGTTCCATAGAGGCCGACGCAGGCAAGGCCGAGGGCTGCGGCGCCAAACGCCAGCGTCAACCAACCGAGCAACCGCTCCACGCCCATCGAACGCGCGATGGCCTCGTCGAGCACTTCGATCGAACCAAGCGCGAGACCGGGCTCACCTGCCGCAAGCGCTGTCCGCACGGCGGGGATCGCCCTCGCCGGATCGCCATCGACACGAATCTGCACGTGGCCCGGATAGCGCTCGGCCTGCGCGGCGAGCAGGTAGGTCATGTTGGCCGGCGGCGTGCGCACGTCGGCATAGCGCGCGTCCTCGGCGACCCCGACGATCTCGTATCCGTCCGCCGCGAAGTTCGTGCCGCCCCACGACAGGCGCCTGCCGACGGGGTCCTGCCCCGGGAAGTACCGGCGTGCGAGTGTCTCGCCGATGACGCAGACGCGGCGGGTGGTGGCGGTGTCCTCGGCGCCGAAACCGCGCCCTCGCGTGATGGCGAGCCCCACCGTCTCGAAGAAGTGGGGCGTCACCCAGTTCTTGCGCGTCTCGAGCCGCTCCCCCGCTGCCGCCGGGTAGCCCTCGACGGCGAAGTTGCCCCGGTTGCGCCCAGTGAAAGCGCCCGTCCACGAGAGACTGGCCGACTGGACGCCGGGCACGCGCTGCAGGTACTCGATGACGCGCGACGACAGCGGCGTGAGTTCCCCGGGGGCGTAGCCGGACGACCGCGGGTCGATCCGCATGGTCAGTACGCGGCGACGGTCGAAGCCCGCGTCGACCTCCGTCAACGCCTGCAGGCTCCGCATGAAGAGCGTGGCGACCAGCAGCAGCGCGATGGCCATCGCCACCTGCCCCGCAATCAGCAGCTTGCCAACCGGCAGGCCGCCAGCGTGTCCGTCGGCGGCGACGACGCTACGCGACTGCGCCTTCAAGCTGTCCGACAGCGCGACGTTCGTGCTGCGCAACGCCGGCAGCAATCCGAAGAACACTGCCGTGACCACCGTCGTCGCCAGCGTGCTCGCCACGACGCGCCAGTCCGGGGTCACGTCGAGCACTGTGGACGCACCGGCGCTTGTCAGCAGGGTCAGCAGTGCGCTGCTGCCGGCGTAGGCCATCGCCAGCCCTGCGAGGCCGCCGACGCTCGCCAGCAAGAGGCTCTCGGTCAGCAGTTGCCTGATCAGACGACGCCGGTCGGCGCCGATCGACAGCCGAATGGCCATCTCGCGTCGCCGCGCCGTGGCGCGGGCCAGGAGGAGACTGCCGATGTTGGCGCAGGCCAGCACCAGCAACAGCCCGACCGCCAGCAGCAACACGACGAGCGGCGTTGCCAGCCGGCCGCGCAGCGTCGAGAAGCCCGAGGCGCCTGGCGTCAAGGTCACCGACGGACCGGGGCCGGTCGTGGCGGTGGCCGGCCGGACGTCCCGCCGTGCCAGGGTCATCACGCCTGCGGCTTCCGGTGCACCCGTCGCCGGCACGCGTACCATGACCTCGAGCCACGCAAGGCCGGGCTGCGTCGTCCACGTCTGCTGCACGTCACCGTCGTCGATCGAATAGTCGCCCGCGAAGCGGAGTGTCGCCTGCATCTGCGCCGGCGCCCACACGTCCGGCGCCTCGATGCCGACCGTCGTCCCGAAGAAACCGGGAGCCGTCACGCCGACGATCATGACGGGCACTCCATTGATGACGAGCTCCGTCTCGAGCACGGATGCGCGTCGGTCGAAGCGCCGGGTCCAGTATCGGTCGCTGATGACGGCGACCGGATGCGCGCCGGGGGCGCGATTGTCGGAAGGAGCGAGCAGCCGTCCGAGTTGTGGCTGCTGTCGCAGCACGCCGAAGTAGTCGCCGGCCACCAGTATCAAGCTCGCCGGCTCGGCTGGGGTATGCACGCCGCCGGCTCGGCGAGTGCCGACCAGCGCAGGCTCGGTGCTGCTCTGGCCAGCCAGTTCGGCGCGCCCCGCCAACAGCGTCGCGGCGCGCGTCACCGCCGGAAACGAGAAATGCTGCTCCGGGCCGTCCGGTTCCTGAGCCTCGGCGATGTACAGGGCGTACGCGTCGGGCACGGGCAGGGGTCGGAGGACAATGGCGTTGATCAGCGAGAAGATCGCACTGCTCGCTCCGATGCCAAGAGCCAGCGAGGTGGCGGCCAGCACGCTGAAGGCGCGGCCGCGCCCGAGGATCCGCAGCCCAAAGCGCACGTCGTGCCACAGCTGTTCGGCTCTCTGAACCGAACGCGTGTCACGACAGGCCTCCTTGACGTGATCCATACTGCCCGTCTGGTAGCCGGCCTGCCGGCGTGCTTCGCCAGCCGTCGCGGAACGTTCCAGCGCCTGCGCTTCCAGCGCCGCGACGTGGAACTGCAGTTCTTCGTCGAGCTCCGCCTCGAGTTGCCGTCGACGCACGACCGTGCGCCAGGCCATCCGGAGGCGACGCAGCAGGCGCACGAGGACGGCGGTCATACCGTGTCCAACAGCGTCGTCACGGCGGACGACAAGCGGCGCCACTGCTGGGACTCACGTTCGAGCTGCAGCCGGCCCGGGCGCGTCAGGGAGTAGTACTTCGCGCGGCGGCCAGCCTCGGTGTCGCCCCACTTGGCCGTGATCCAGCCTTGATGTTCGAGCCGATGCAACGCCGGATACAGCGCGCCTGGGCGGACCTGGAGCACGTCACCGGTGATCTGCTGGATGCGCAGCGTGATGCCCCAGCCGTGCATCGGGTCCAGTGCGAGGGTCTTCAGGATCAGGAGATCCAATGTGCCTTGAAGCAGGTCCGTTGGTTTTCCCATCGCGCTCCCAGTCCGCGAGAGCAAGAGCGGCTACAGCCCGCAACCTCCTCTCGACGATCGAGAGCGTACGCGATTCAACTCTCGACCGTCAAGAGGTAGCACACACATTGGCCCACTTCCCATCAGCCGTGCCGAAGCTATCGCCGCTGAAGGGTCCTGAGGGTAGCCTTCGGACAACCACGGCGACCATCCTCCAACGCTCCGCTTGGACTCCTCCGCGCGAATCTTCTTGAGTGGAGCTATGCGCGCAACGTGTCGAGCGCTACGCAGCATGCGGCAGCGCCTCCGACGGGGCCGCGTCACTTGTCAGCTCTCTAGAATCGGAGCAGAGGCAACCCCGCCTCCGCCAGCGCTGCCTGTTCGCGTTGCTCTAGGCCAGAGTGCTGGTGGCGTAGTCGTGGTGCTTCCGGCACTTGCCACGCGTTGGGAGCTCACGTCCTTAGCCCCTACCCACATCACTCGGCGCCCGCATGCCTTCGCCTAGCAACCTGTAGTTTCGTCCTCCGACTCCCCATCGGATGAGACGTGCAGGGCGCTGAGGCGTGCCTCGCCCAGCACGCGATCAGACCTAGCAGGCGGCCAGCGTCAGCGATCGTGCTGTGCTGCCCGCCATTTCACCGATCGCTACCGTCCGCGTCCCGTCCGCGCCGCGGCGATGCCCACTGCTAGTTGGCGCCGGTTGTGTTAGCGGTTTGCCGTAGGACTCGATACCTGCACGTCCTTGCTGCCGACAACCGTGGAGCAGAACGCACTGACAGTCACCACACCTGATCGACTCGGGGACAACAATCCGCTCGGGCCGACGGTCGCCACATCCGGGTTGCTCGTGCTCCACCTGGCCGCCGACGTGACTACCTGCATCGTGCCATCTTGGAACTGGAC
>DATJTM010000388.1:0-3007 GCA_035503395.1 Luteitalea sp. | reverse complement strand
TTGCGGGTGTAGTTGCGGAAGAAGCGTTCGTACAATTCCCGGCCGATCTTGCTGACCACGACGTCTTCCGAGTTGGCGATCGGGTGGCGTGCCTCGGCCCGCGCCGCCAGGAACTCCTCGACTTCGAACGAGTTCAGTCGCGTGCCGTACAGTTCGTTGATCGTGTCGAGGTTGATGGGCATCGGCACCAGTCGCCCGTCGACCGAGGCGCGAACGCGGTGCTCGTACGGACGCCACGCCGTGAACTGCGAGAGGTACGCGAAGACGTCCTTCGAATTGGTGTGGAAGATGTGCGGTCCGTACCGGTGGACGAGGATGCCATCCCCGTTGTACTCGTCGTACGCGTTGCCACCGATGTGCGCACGCTTGTCGACGACCAGCACCTGCTTGCCGCCTTCGCGCGCCAGGCGCTCGGCCAGCGTGCTCCCACAGAAGCCGGCGCCGACGATCAGGTAATCGAAAATCACAGGAGTCCGTCCTCGTTCGTGACTGCACCGTGTGCAGCCAGAGGTGTCCCCCCGTCGGGGGAGTCGTTGCGCCTCGCACGTGCGACGGCGGCATTCACCTGGTCGCGCATGAATTGCCACGTGCGATCCCAGGATTGGGTGGACAGGAAGTCGTCGGCCGCCGCCCGCCTCGTGTCAGGGTCGCCCTGCAGGAGGTCGTCGATGGCCTCGACGAACGCCGCGGGCGTATCGGCGATGTGGACCAGCCCCAGGTCGCCGTACGGCGTCACCACATCGCGAATCGAGGTCGAGACGACGGGCAGGCCTGCAGCCAGGTACTCGGGCGTCTTGGTCGGGCTGATGAAACGGGTGGCGTCGTTGTGCGCGAACGGCAACATCGCGACGTCCCAGTGCGCGAGATATGCCGGCAGTTCGGCGTAGGCCTTCGGACCCAGCCAGTGCACGTTGGCGGCGTTGGGGATCGACGCGGGATCGATCTTGGCAACGGGACCGACGAGCACGATGTGCCAGTCGGGGCGCTGCTGCGCGAGCGCGGCGATCAATCCCAGGTCCATCCGTTCGTCGATCACGCCGGCGAAACCGATGCGCGGGCGAGGCACCGGTCGCAGGTCGTCTGGCTCGGCCGGTTGCTGCCGCGCCGCACTGAAATGCGCCACGTCGACGCTGCTCGGGCAGTAGTGCACGTTCGGATGCCGATCGCGCCGGGCCTCGAAGAGGCTGCGCCCGCCGGTGAAGACCGCGTCGGCCGACGCGAGAAGATCGGCTTCGTGCTGCGCGATGCCGGGCGGCGCGAACGCGAACGACGCCAGATCGTCCATGCAGTCGTAGATGGCGGCGGTCGGTGCCAGGGCGCCGGCGAAGCTCATGGCCATCGGCGTCTGGAACCACAGCACGTAGCCACCCGCCCCGATGTCGTCAATCAATCCCGCGAGCAGCGTCTCGAGCAAACGGTCGACGTCAGTCCCACTGACACTGGCTGGAATCTGTGGAGTGACCACGGTCACGCCACTCGGGTCTTGATCGGTGATCAGGCGCGGGACGTCGCCGTCGCGTACCGGTTCCTCGAAGAAGTACACCGCTCGGTCACGCGCGAAGCGCGTCATCAGATGTTGCGGACGCTGGAAGACGAAACGCCACCGCAGGTGCGACAGGCACACCAACGGCAACGACTCAGTGGCGAGAGGCGCTCCCGCCTGGCGCGTGCGCGACGCGTTCGGTTGGTTCATGCCTTCTTGATTTCACGAGGCGTGCCATGCGATCAGGGGCCTGGCTCGGCGGCAACCGTGATGGGCGCGCCGGCCGCGTCGAGCGGACGGGCGCTTCCAGTCACGCGCGCGATCTGTGCGATCGGAATCTTCGGTGTCCGGTCGGCTCGCAGCAAGCCGTTGGCCTCTTGATAGGTGTCGGTGAACTGCGTGTAGCAGAAGCCTGCGAGCGCGTCGCAGGCCCGTACGGCCTCGATCAGCTCGGCATATCGCCGCGCCAACTGTTCCTCGCCGGCGGTTGCGCTGTATCCCCATGTGGCTCCGGAATCGTCCCTAAGGGAGATGCCGCCGAACTCCGACAGCACGAGCGCGACTGGGGTTTCGCTCTCCGACAAGGCCAGCAACCGTCCTGCCGGCCGCTCGTGCCGAATCAGTCGCGGCAGCAGCGCGTCGGTCTGGTAGCGACGCTTGAGCCGGGCAGGATCCGGGTCGTAGTCGTGGATGCCCATGATGTCGGTCGCGACACTCTCCCACCCGTCGTTGCCGATCACGGGTCGCGACGGGTCGAGGGCGCGGGTGAGGTGGTACAGCGCCGCCACGAAGTCGCGTTCGGCTCTGTTCTGCGGCAGGTTCGGTACACCCCACGACTCGTTGAACGGCACCCACGCGACAATCGACGGATGACTCGCGTCGCGGTGCACGACGTCGATCCACTCGTCGCTGAGCCGCTCGACGGCGTCGACGGTGAAGCGATAGGCGCTCGGCATCTCGGCCCAGACGAGCAGCCCCAATCGATCGGCCCAATAGAAGAAGCGCGGGTCCTCGACCTTCTGGTGCTTGCGCACGCCGTTGAAGCCCATCTCGCGGGCAAGCTCGACGTCGCGGCGCAGGGCGGCATCGTCAGGCGCGGTCAGCCCGCCGTCGGGCCAGTAGCCCTGGTCGAGCACGAGCCGCATCATGTACGGCCGTCCATTGAGCAGGAAGCGGTGGCCATCGACGTGCACCGACCGCAATGCGGTGTAGGTCCGCGCGCGATCGATGACGGTGCGATCGTGCCAAAGCTCGAGCACGCCTTCGATCAGCGTCGGCGTCTCGGGTGACCACAGCAACTCGTTGCGGTAGTCGTCGATCCCGGGGTCCGACAACGCGATCCGGCGATGGACCTCGCCGGCGATGACGGAATAGCGGTCGCGCGCGAGCACGTTGTCGCGCACCCGAAGCTCGACCGACAGCGACAGCCCGTCGAGCGGGACGCCGGTGATGTGCGCATGGAGGCCGATCTCCCACCGTTCGAGACTCGACGTCCAGCGCAGCCGATCGATGCGCGTCGACGGC
>DATJTM010000387.1:0-9135 GCA_035503395.1 Luteitalea sp. | reverse complement strand
CTGTTGATCGGCACGTATCGAGATCGCGCGCTCGCCGCCCGTGGCGCCCCGTTCGCCCAGGTCCGCACCGACCTCGTGGCCAAGCGGCAGTTGCGCGAGGTGGCGTTACCGCTGCTGGCGAGAGAGGACGTCACCTGCTACGTCGCACGCGCTGCGGCGCCGCTCGATTCGAATGCGCTGATCGACCGCGTCTATGCGAGCAGTGAAGGCAACCCGCTGTTCATGTCGGCGCTCGTGAGCTATCTCGTGGCGACCGGCACGACGGGCGTGGGCGACGCGGCCAGCGCCATGCCCGACACGCTCCGGGCGCTGATCCAGACCGCGCTCGCCAGCTTGTCGGCAGCACAGCGGGATGCGCTGGATGCCGCCGCAATCCTGGGCCTGGAGTTCGACGCCGACACCATTGCGCGAGCGCTGGCACTGTCCCCGCTCGCGGTCGAGGACGTGCTGACCTCGCTGGCCGACGATCACGGGCTCATCACGCGCGCCGGGCCGGGCGATGCCAACGGCGCGGCGAGCCTCTTCCGGTTCCGTCACGCGCTGTATCAGGCGGCGCTGCTCGACGCCTTCACGCCATCGCGGCGAGCGGGCATTGCCGGCCGGCTGGCCGAGGCGCAGCGTGCAAGGCACGAAGACGACCCGGCGATGGCCGGCAGCATCGCGCTGTTGTATGAGATGGCCCGCGAGCACGCCGAGGCGGCCCGCTGGTTCGCCCGGGCGTCGGAGTTCGCGACGAACCGGCTGGCGTTCCAGGACGCCTACGATCTCGCGCTGCGTGGTGTGCGCAACCTCGAAGCCGCCTCCGCGCTGCCAGCTGTCGACCACGACCGCCTGGAACTGGCCCTGACGTTCGCGCAGCTGGCGCCGCTGACGCCATGGCGGGGTCCCGGCCACCCGACCGTGGTCGCACTGACCGACCGAGCCGCAACGCTGGCGGCGCAGCTCCAGGATGGCCACGCAATGGCCCGGTCGATGGGCATGCAGTGCTTCGTCCACCTGATTCGGGCCGAATGCGGCGCCGCCCGGGCTGTCGCGCAGCGATTGATCGACCTGGCCATCGCCGCCGGTGCGGAGAGCTTGTACGTCAACGCGCACGTCCAGGCGCAAATCGCCTCTCATCACATCGGCGACTTCGCCGCCGCCGACGCCCATGCGATGGAGGTCGAGGCGCATGGCACCGCCCTGGAGCCCGCGGCGCGCTTCCTCAGCCTGTTCGACCCCCTCGTGGCGTCGTTGGCCGAATCATCCCGTAATGCGTGGATTACGGGACGCTTGAACAAGGCGAGCCAGCTCGCCGAGCAGGCCGTCATCGTCGGGTCCGACATCGGCAACCTCGAATCGCTCGCGTTTGCGTGGCTGTTCCACGCGTGGCTGCACGGCTACAAGGAGGATTGGCGGACGTGCCTGCAGTCGTCCGACCAAGGGATCGCCGTGGCTCGGCACGGCGGCACGGTGCAGACGCACGCCTGGAACCGCTGCGTCCATGGCTGGGCACGAGCAATGAGCGGCGACCCGACGGGCGGACGCGACGAGCTCCTCGAGGGCATTGGCCTCAGCCAGTCGATCAGTGGCCACATCGCCCTGCCACAGTTCAGGGCGATGATGGCGGAGGCGCACCTGGTGGACGGCAACGTCACCGGGGCTCGCACCTGGATCGAGGACGCCCTGGAAGCCGCACAGCACCACGACGACGGCTACGTGGCCGCCGAGATCCATCGTCTTGCGGCAGGGTGCGAGGCGCGTGGACCGCGCGACCTGTCCCCGGCCGCGCACGCCCGTGAGGCCATCGCCATCGCCCGGGCGCAAGGCGCCGCGTTCTTCGAGCTGCGTGCCGCGCTCACGCTGGCCGACCTGAGCGGGGAGATCGGCCCGATCGCGGAGGCGTTGGCCCGTGTGCCCGAGCCCGAACGCTGGCCTGACGTCGAGCGGGCCCGGCAGCGCCTCGGGGCGGGGGCCTGAACGCAGGCGTCAGCACGCGCCGCGCCCCATCTCGCTGCAGCCGGCAGGGCCTGGCCGCGGTCCTGCTCGGCAAGTCGCCGGGCGCGCATGACACGGTTTGCGGCGTTTCCTCCCCGCCGCATCCCCGTAAACCGGCTCGGCCGCATCGACGCCGGGCGCCTGTGGCTGTTACCGTGCTGCAGGAGCATGCGCAGCACCCCCACCCCGCTTTCCGATGGCCTGACACGACACCTCGGCGACACGATCGTCGGCCGGGTGGGCCAGACCCCCTTGATCCGGCTGCGGAGCGTCGCCGGCCCGGACGCGGGCGTGCCCGATGGCGTCGAGGTGTACGCCAAGGCCGAACACCTCAATCCGAGCGGCTCGGTGAAGGATCGCGCGGCCCTCGCCATGGTGCTCGACGGCCAGCGCACCGGCGCCCTGACGCCCGATCGGACCATCCTCGACGCCTCGAGCGGCAATACCGGCATCGCCTACGCGATGATCGGCGCGGCGCTCGGCTATCGCGTCGCGCTGTGCCTGCCCCGCAACGCCAGCGCCGAGCGGAAGCTGATCCTCCGCCTTCACGGCTGCGAGGTGATCGAAACCGACCCGCTGTCGGGGACCGATGGCGCGCAACGCGAGGCACGGCGCCTGGTCGCCGCCCATCCCGGCCGCTACTTCTACCCGGACCAGTACAACAACGCCGCCAACTGGCAGGCGCACTACGAACACACGGGCCCGGAGATCTGGGCGCAGACCGAAGGCCGGGTCACGCACTTCCTCGCCGGGCTCGGCACGTCGGGCACCTTCGTCGGCACGGCGCGGCGGCTCAAGGCGTACGACCCGCGCATCCGCTGCATCTCGATGCAGCCCGACCTGCCGTTGCACGGCATGGAAGGCCTGAAGCACATGGCCACCGCGATCGTGCCCGGCATCTACGATCCGTCGGTCGCCGACGAGGACGTGGTGGTCGACACCACCGACGCGCAAGCGATGACGCGGCGGCTGGCTCGTGAGGAAGGCCTGCTCGTCGGCGTGAGCGCCGGCGGCAACGTCCACGCCGCCGTACGGCTGGCCCGCACGCTGCCAGCGGGATCGGTCGTCGTCACCGTGTTGTGCGATGCCGGCACCCGCTACCTGAGTGACGACTTCTGGACGGAGGATCCGTCGTGATCGTGTTACCTGCCGTCCATCGCGAGGCGATTGCGCGTCATGCCCAGGCGGAACATCCCTACGAGTGCTGCGGCCTGATGCTCGGTCGCCTCGAGGACGATGGTCGCAAGGTCGTGCTCGACCTGTTCCCCATCTCGAACGAACGCGAAGACGACGCGCGGCACAACCGGTACCTGATCGGTCCGATGGAGATGCTGCGAGGTGAGCGGCATGCCCGCAGCGTCGGTCTCGACATCGTCGGCATCTACCACTCGCATCCGGACGTGCCGTCGGTGCCGTCGCAGTTCGATCTCGACCACGCCTGGCCGACGTACTCCTACGTCATCATCACGTCGACGGCGACCGTGCCCGGCGAGTTGAACTCCTGGCTGCTGCGCGACGATCGATCCGGCTTCGACCGCGAGCCGGTCGACGTACCTGCGGCCACGTAGCGGAGTCGCATGATCCGCGTCGCCATCGTCGCCCTGGCCCTGGTCGCGCAGGCGATGGCGGCTCCGCGTGGCGACTGGTCGCCGATCGCGGACCTGCATGCGCGTCGCGTCCGCGACGTCGGCATCGTCGGCAGCAGCCTGGTGTTCGTGGCGGACGGCCGAATCGCCCATCGATCGGATGTCGGCTATCGGGAGCTGGCAACGAAGCGGCCCGTTGATAGCGACACGATCTTCCACTGGGCTTCGGTCACCAAGTCGCTGACCGGCGTCGCCATCCTCCAGTTGCGCGATCGCGGCAAGCTCTCCCTCGACGATCCCGCCATCAAGTACGTGCCGGAACTGCGCGCGCTACACAATCCGCATGGCGACGTCGCCCAGATCACGATCCGAACCTTGATGTCGCACACGTCCGGCCTGCGCGCCTCGACGTGGCCGTGGGGCGGTGACCAGCCGTGGCACCCGTTCGAGCCGACGCGATGGCAGCAGATCGTCGCGATGCTGCCGTACACGACCGTACAGTACGCCCCGGGAACGCGCTACAGCTACTCCAACCCCGGCGTGATCATCCTCGGCCGCATCATCGAGAGCCTGAGCGGCGACGACTACGAGGTGTACGTCACCAAGAACGTGCTGATGCCACTGGGCATGACGCGCAGCTTCTTCGACCGCGCCCCGTACCACCTGCTGTCACAGCGTTCGCACAGTTACGTGCGCACCGACGCCGGCATCGGCGAACGTCCGTTCGACTTCGACTCCGGCATCACCGTGTCAAACGGCGGGCTCAACGCGCCGCTCGACGACATGGCCCGATATCTCGCGTTCCTGAGTGCGGGCGGTGACGTCCTGTCGCGCGCATCGCTCGACGAGATGTTCACGCCGCAGATCACCGCTGTCGACGGAGAAGGCGGCAGCGGCACCGATGTCCGGGCCGGATTGTCCTCGTTCATCGAGCGGCACGCGGGTGTCGAGGTCGTCGGGCACAGCGGCGACCAGAACGGCTTCATCGCCCACCTCTACTTGCATCGCCCGTCACGAAGCGGCTACGTGATCGCGTTCAACACCAACGTCACCTCCGCCGCCGACGCACGCCGATCGACCCGAGCGGTCGACGACGAGGTGCGTGACGCGATCGTCAGGGAGTTCTGGGCGGCGCGGTCGCGGGAGTGAGCGGGATCCAGATCGACAGCCCACCCTCACCGGTACTCGGGTCGAAGGCGTCGTGGTGATGCTCGATCGCCGGCGCGTCGGCGGCTGATCGCCCCGCGGCCGGCAGCCAGACGTTCCAGATTGCCGCGTACGTGTCGAAGATCGTCGAGACGTGCGCATGGTGTTCGAACACGGCGTAGGAGCGGGCGGGCAGGTCGAAGCGGTCGAGGCCGGCCGGCGCGTCGTCGAAGCTGCGCACCTCCACCGCACACGCGTAGGCGAATCCCCCGTCGTCGTCGGCCGGCAACGTGAGTCCGATCGGCATGCCCTCGATGCGATGAGGAATCGCGTCGAAATGCTGCGACATGAAGCGCTGCCACTGCCCCGGGATCCGCATCGTGGTGGCGAAGGACACCGACTCGGTGAGGCCGACCGCTCGCGTCGCGGTGCTCGTCACGAAGCGTGGCGACTCGACCTGCCGGTCGGCGGCGCCGTGCAGTTCGACACTCGCCACGAGCGGCAGCCCCTCGAGGCTGCCCTGCTGCCGGACCGACTCCGGCGTACGCCCGAACTGATCGCGGAACGCCCGCGTGAAGGCCTCGTGCGAACCGTAGCCGGTGTCGAGGGCCACGGTGAGGATGTCGGGGGCGCCAGCCGCGAGTGATCGAGCGGCCTCCGACAAGCGGCGGCCCCGCAGGTATTGCATCACTGGCGTGCCGGTGGCGGTGCCGAAGGCGTGCGCGAGGTGCGAGCGCGACACCCCACACGCCGCGGCCAAGCCGGCCAGCGTTTGCGACTCGGAGGCGTTGCGCTCGAGGATCCAGGCCGCGCGTTCGGTAAGAGACATCGCGTTGGGCGTCATGGAGGCCAACGCTAACACCCGGACGGGGACGACCGTTTGACCGATCGTCCACGGCCGGGGCGCGTCAGAACCGCACGCCCAGCCCGACTGATGCGGCCAGGTTGTTCGAGGTGCAGCTGGTACCCGCACACGGCGGTGCGGTGCTGCGATGGCGAATCAGCAGCGTGCCGACGTCGACCCGCGCCACCCATCGCTGGGCCAGGTACAACTCGAGAACGCCACCGAGATCGACGACGAACTCCGGCCTGTACTCGGGTACGACGAGCAGGATGAGGGCGCATGCGTCACCCTGGCACTCGACGCCGCGGTTCGACAGGCGCGTGACGCCTGGACGCGCCTTCGCGAACACGCCGATCCGATCGCCTCGATACCCGGCCTTGACGCCGAAGACGGCGGTCGAGCGACGTCGTTCATACCGCACACCCACGCGAGCGCCATCGGGCAGGACGTTGCTCACGGTGAACTCGTCCGACGGCGTGAATTGGTATTCGCCTTCGAGGCTCACCCAGCGACTCACGTCAACGGTGACGCGCCCACCGACTCCGATGTTGGTGTCCGACGCATCCGACAACCGCAAGACGTTGACCTGTCCGCCGACCTCGATACTGGTCGTCCGGGCCTGCGCCCGCGCGTCGCTGCCGCCAAGCGCCATGACGGCGGCCACGGCCACCAGCGACATCACCCACTTACATGATTGCATCGGTCTCCCCAACCGGGCCCTGGCATCGCGGCGCCACCCGGTGCAAGAGCGATGCCTGGCGACGAATCATCGCCCGCACGTGAAACGTGCAGCCGAGGTTACGGGATGCCTCCTGATTTCCGGAGTCTCGCTTCGGAACTTCGTCCCAGCGAAGGTCAGGCTGCCGTCTCCGCCTGACTACCGACCGCCGAACTTTGCATCGAACAGCGCGACGGCGTCAGCCCCGGCAGGAAACCTCAGTCGGCCTCTGGTGTCGTTGGCCGCGTCCCAGACGGCTGCGGCGACATCCTCCACGGATGTAGTCGCAGCCGGTCGCGAAAAGGCCTCGAAGATCGGCGCCGCGAACGCTCGATATTCATCGGGAATCAGTCCGGCCATGCGACTGCCGCCATTGGCGGCAAACTGCGTGGCCGGGCAGTACCCGGGCTCGACCAGCGCGGCCCGCACGCCAAAATGCGCCAGCTCGATGGCCAGCGAACCCGTGAAGGCCTCAATCGCAGCCTTGCTCGCGGCGTAGACCGCGGCCAGCGGCATGTCGGCGAGCGTCACGCTCGACGTCACGTTGACGATCGTGCCGGCGCCGCGCTGCCGGAACGTCGGCACGACAGCCTGCGTCATGGCGATCACGCCGAACGTGTTGGTCTCGAACACCTCTCGCGTCGTCGCCATCGGCATGGCTTCGAAGGCGCCCACCACGCCGATCCCTGCGTTGTTCACCAGTACGTCGATAGGGCCGGCCGCGTCCACTGCGGCACTGATGCTGTCCGGCTGCGTCACGTCGAGCGCCAACAGCCTGATCCGATCGGATTCCGGCAGCACGCCCTGACGCGGCGTGCGCATCGTCGCCACAACCTGCCAGCCGCGATCGTGGAAGTGGCGCGCCGTCGCCAGGCCGTATCCCGAGGAGCATCCTGTGATGAGCACCGTCTGCATGCCCTGACGATATGCAATGATTCCTGGACGAACTACGGCATGTCGTCCACTTTTCCTTCGAGATCGTCCGATCGCCTCGACCCACTCTCCGATGTCATCTCGTTGCTGCGGCCACGCACGGTCTTCGCCAAGGGCATCACCGGCGCTGGCCGCTGGGGCGTCAGCTATTCGACCTTCGGCCATCCGAGTTTCTGCGCCGTGCTCGACGGACGCTGCAGGCTCACCGTCGAGGGACACGCGCCCCTGACGCTTGAAGCCGACGACTTCCTGCTCCTGCCTGCAACGCCGGCCTTCACGATGACGGGCTTCGAGCCGGTCTCCACGACGCGACAGGTACCGCGGGCCGTGGCGATGCAGGGCGCGGTCCGTCACGGCCGGCGGGCCGGGCCGGCGGAGGTCTCGATCCTCGGTGGCTGGTGCGTCTTCGACGCCGCGAACTCGGCGCTGCTGGTCTCGCTGTTGCCTGGCGTCATCCACGTGCGCGGGGTCGAGCGGCTGTCGACACTCGTGCGCCTGCTGGCCACCGAGGCCGCCGAACAGCGTCCCGGCCGCGATCTGATGCTGACGCGGCTGGTGGAGGCCCTGCTGATCGAAGCGCTGCGTGCGGCCCCCGACCCTTCGGCGCCAGGCGGACTGCTACGCGGATTGGCCGATGTCAGGCTCGCTCCGGCCCTGCGTCACATGCACCAGTGCATCGATCGCCGCATGACGGTGGCCGACCTGGCCCGCACGGCCGGCCTGTCGCGATCGGCATTCTTCGATCGATTCTCGCGGACGGTCGGCATCGCACCGATGGACTACCTGCAGCGCTGGCGGCTGGCCGTGGCCAAGGACCTGCTGCAGCGAGACGGCCTCTCGGTCTCGGAGGTCGCCGCCCGCGTCGGCTACGACGTCGTCACGTCGTTCAGCGCCGCCTTCAGCCGGGAGGTCGGCATCCCACCGCGGCAGTTCGCGATCCGAGCCAGGGCGTCGACGGGCGAGACCGCGGCGGGCACGCGTCGAAGACAGGTGAGGACAGCGCGAGGGCGACTGTGACTGACGAACGCGACGCGTCGACCACCGACGTCCATCACAGCGCGAAGTCCGGCTACACCGCTGGCGCGGAGGTCTATGCCGCCGGGCGGCCTGACTATCCCGTCGAGGTCACGACCTGGCTCCGAGATGTGGTTGGCGTCGGCGACGGCAGGACCGTCGTCGAGATTGGAGCTGGCACGGGCGCATTCACGGCCCGCCTCGCGTCGACGGGCGCTCGCATCTGCGCTGTGGAACCGACGGCGGCGATGCGCGCCAGGATTGCCGCGCGCGCCCCACGCGCATGGGTGGTGGCGGGCACGGCCAGTGCGGCGCCCATTCGCAATGGCTCTGCCGATGCGATCGTCTGCGCCCAGGCGTTCCATTGGTTCGCCACCCCTCAGGCCCTGCAGGAGTTCGCTCGCATCCTGACGCCAGGCGGACGCCTCGCCCTCATCTGGAACGTGCGTGACGAGCGCGTGCCATGGGTCCGCCGGCTGTCGGCCATCACCGACGCGTACGAGGGCGACACGCCTCGGTACACAACGGGCCGATGGCGCGACGCATTCCTCGGCTCCGACTTCGAAGAGGTCGATGACCGGGAGGTCGACCACGCACACGTCGGTCCGGTCGATCAGGTCGTCCGCGCCAGGACGATGTCGGTGAGTTTCGTCGCGGCCCTGCCGCCGGATCGCCGGCAGGCACTCGCCGCGCGGCTGGCGCGATTCGTCGACGACGAGGACGCCCTTCGCGGCCACGCGTCCGTGGCGTTTCCCTATCGCACGGCGATGTACGTGTACCGCCGAGCTCGCTGACCCTGTCATCCCAGGTCGTTCGTGCGGGCCGATTGACGCCTTCGACCCTATATGTATGATCGCGATATGTCTGATCGCGATACCACGGCTCGGCAACTCCAGAAAGGCAGCGCCGAGATGCTG
>DATJTM010000386.1:0-6540 GCA_035503395.1 Luteitalea sp. | reverse complement strand
GGCTCCCGCCGCCGTTCGTCGTTCGTCGTTCGTCGTTCGTCGTTCGTCGTTGATGAGTGTCTGCCCGATGTAGACTCCACCGACACCCGGGAGGACGCCCATGGAACGCAAGACTGCCGCCGACTTCGACCAGGAACTGTTGATCCTCTTCGACGCCTACGTGCACGGCGACATCGACCGTCGAGGCTTCCTCGAACGCGCCAGCAAGTTCGCGGTCGGCGGGATGACCGCGGCGATGATCCTCGAGGCGCTCAATCCGCGCTTCGCCGAGGCGCAGCAGATTGCCAAGGACGACCCGCGCCTGGTCACCGAGTTCCTGCCGTATCCGTCGCCGCAGGGTTACGAGACGACGCGCGGCTACCTCGTGAAGCCGAAGGATGCCAAGGGGAAGCTGCCCGGCATCGTCGTCGTCCACGAGAATCGCGGACTCAACCCGCACATCGAGGACGTGGCCCGCCGCTTCGCGCTCGAGGGCTATGTGGTGTTCGCCCCCGACGCGTTGGCGTCGCTCGGCGGCTACCCTGGCGACGAAGACAAGGCACGCGCTGCGTTCCAGACGCTCGATCAGGCGAAGACGCGCGAGGACATGCTCGCGGCCTTCCGCTTCTTGAAGGCGCGGCCGGAGTGCACCGGCAAGGTCGGCGTCACCGGCTTCTGTTACGGCGGCGGCATCGCCCACATGATGGCGACGAAACTGTCGGACCTCGCGGCGGCGGTGCCGTTCTACGGCAACAACCCGACGCCGGAATCCGCGAGCACGGTGAAGGCACCGCTGCTGATCCACCTGGCCGAGAAGGACGAGCGGATCAACGCGGCGTGGCCCACCTACGAAGCCGCGCTGAAGGCGGCCGGCGCCAGCTACACGATGCACATGTACGCAGGCGCGCAACACGGCTTCCACAACGACACGACGCCACGCTACGACGAGGCGTCGGCGAAGCTGGCCTGGCAGCGCACCCTGGAGTTCTTCGGCAAGCACCTGCGCGCGTAAGTCGCACGCGCCGGAATCGAGCGTCGCCCCATGCGCACGATGTCATGGTCCGCGAGGTTCGCGGCAATCGTCCTCGTCGTCTTCGCAGGTTCGGTGATTGGATCGCCGGCGGCCGCGCAAAGCGACACCAACCCGACGCTCTTCAGCCTCGACACCGCCGAAGCGCGCACGGACGCGGCCGCTGGTGCTCCCGCCGCGGTCCTGCGACGTCGAGCCCGTGCCGTGCTGGCGCCATCCGCACTCGCAACCGCCGAACGGCTGCGCATTCCGCTGCCCGACGGCCGCACCATCGAGGTGGCGCGCGAGCGTCTCGAGTCGCTGCCCGACGCCGGCCAGTACTGGCGCGGCGGCGCTGCGGACGGCGCGCACACGCACGTGCGACTGGTCGGTCGAGGCGACGTGCTCGTGGGCACCATCGAGTCGGGCTCGAGCACGTACCTGCTCGGTATGGACGCGAGCCGGCGGCCGGTACTCGACGAAGTGCCGGCCAGCGGCGTGGTCTGCGGCGGCGGCCTCGTACCCGTCTTTCCCCTCGCCACGTCTCCTGCCGCATCGAGGCCGCCCACTGCCGGCGCCATCGCCGAAGCCGCGGGCGGTCCACAGGTCGATCTCCTCGTTGTCTACACGGCCGCCGCGCGCGTCGCGGCCGGCGGCACCACCGCCATGCGTGCCACCGTCGACCTCGCCGTCGCGGCCACCAACGACGCGCTCGCCAACAGCCTCGTGCAGGCAGGCGTGCGACTGGTGGATGTGCGCGAGGTGCCGTATGTCGAGTCGCGGTCGCTCGAGACCGATCTCGATCGACTCACGGAACTGAACGACGGGGTGATGGACGACGTCCACACGTGGCGGAACGCCTCTGGCGCCGACCTGGTGTCGCTGATCGTCGAGCGCAACGACCTGCAGCTCGAGGGCCTCGCCTGGCTGATGCAGTCGCCGTCGGTGTTCTTCGAGTCACGGGCGTTCTCCGTGGTCATGCGACGCGCCGCGGCCGCCCTCACGCTCGCGCACGAAGTCGGACACAACCTCGGGCTTGCGCACGACAGGGCCAACGCGCTCGCCGCTGGCGCCTTCGATTACGCCTACGGTTACCGCAACCCGCCGTACTTCCGCGACCTCATGTCGTATCCGTGCAGTGGTGCGCCCTGCCCGGCCGTGCCGTACTTCTCGAATCCCGACGTCACGTACGGCGGCCGTCCGATGGGCGTCGCGGGGCAGGCCGACAACGCCCGCGCGCTGCGCCAGACGATGCCGATTGCGGCCACGTTCCGGGCCGGGCCGCCACCCACCTTGACGAGCGTGACACCGCCGACGGCAGGTACCCTCGGTGATTCCCGCGTGACGCTGGTGGGCACACGGCTTTCCACCGTGTCGCGCGTCCTCATCGACGGCGTTGACGTCACGGAACTGACCATACTCACGCCCGACAGTCTCTCGGTCGTCGCCCCGCGACATCCGGCCGGTGTCGTCATCGTGGCCATCGTCGACGAGTTCGGCACCCAGACCGCGCTGCTGAACGCCCTCACCTACGTGCCCACGCCGGCCGACGCCGACGGCGATGCGCTCGACGACGACTGGGAGCGCGCGATGGGGCTGGACCCGGCGAGCGCGACGGGCGCGAACGGACCGTCCGGCGACCCCGATGGCGATGGCGTGTCGAACCTGCGCGAACGCACCGAGCACGGTCATCCCAACGGTCAGTACCGACGCTTCTTCGCCGAAGGGGCGCAGAGCGCCTTCTTCGCCACGCAGCTCGCGCTGCTGAACGCCGGGGCGCAACCGACCGCTGCCGTTGTCCGCATCCTCGATGGCACCGGCGCGGCGCGCTCCCTCTGGCGCGACCTGCCACCGCGGACCCGCCGCACGATCACGCCGGCCGACATCCTCGCGCTCGGCTTCACCGAGTTCAGCATCGTCGTCGAAAGCGCGGCGCCGATTGTCGTCGACCGGACGATGTCGTGGGCGCAGGTGCCGTACGGCGCGCATGCCGAGACATCGTTGTCGGCGCCGGCGCTGCGGTGGTTCCTGGCCGAGGGCGCCACCAGCAACGCCTTCAACCTGTTCTATCTCCTGCAGAATCCCAACGCCCAGCCGGCGCAGGTGCGCATTCGCTACCTGCGAGGGTCTGGCGCACCCCTCGAGCGCATCTATACGTTGGCGCCGACGTCGCGCACCAACGTGTGGGTGAACCAGGAGACGTTCGGCACGTCCGGTCGTGCACTCGCCTCGGCCGAAGTGTCGGCCGACATCGAGGTGCTCAACGGCCAGCCCATCGTCGTCGAGCGCGCGATGTACCGCGACGTCGTCGGGCAGTCGTTCGGCGCTGGGCACGTGAGTGCCGGCGCGACGACGCCAGGCACCGACTGGTTGCTCGCCGAGGGCGCCACCGGTCCCTGGTTCGACCTCTTCGTGCTGATCGCCAATCCCGCGTCGACGGCGGCGACGGCGGAAGTGACCTATCTGCTGCCGGACGGCAGCACGATCGTCAGCACCCATACGGTTCCGGCGACGAGCCGCTACACGATCTGGGTCGATCAGGAGGACGCGCGCCTGGCCAACACCGCGGTGTCGACCGCAGTCCGCATCCTCAACAGCGTGCCCGTCGTCGTCGAACGCGCGATGTGGTGGCCGGGCACCAGCGACACCTGGTACGAGTCACACAACGCCGTGGCGAGCCGGAACGCGGCCACGCGGTGGGCGCTGGCTGAAGGCGAGGTCGGTGGCACGCCTGCGCGCGAAACCTACGTGCTCATCGCCAACACCGGCACCGCTCCGGGCACCGTCGACGTCACGTTGCTGTTCGAGAACGGCACGACAGCCGTCCGCACGTTCCCGATGCTGGCGCGCAGCCGCTTCAACGTCGATGTCGCCGCCGAGTTCCCGGAGGCGGCCGGGCGACGATTCGGTGTCCTCGTCGAGAGCGTGGGCGCAGCGCCGGCGCCGCTCGTCGTCGAACGCGCGATGTATTGGGACGCCGCCGGCCAGCGGTGGGCGGCGGGTACGAACGCCGTCGCGACGCCGCTGCCGTAAGCGTGGGCGAGGAACGCCCCGACAAGTCGGGGCGCTACGAAGTGACGACAGATGGCCCGTCCAATTCGTAGCCGTCCGACTTGTCGGACGGTTCCGTCAGCGAGCCACTACTCAGCCGATCGTGACGCGCAGGAGGGCGCGGCCGATCTGGATTTCGTCGCCCGAACGGACCCGCACGCCGCGCGGGTCGCGACGATGGACGACGAGCACTTCGCCGTCGCGCAGGATCGACGTGCCGTTGCTGCTGCCGTCGTCGAACAGCCGATAGTCACCCGCCGCGGCATCGAAGCGCAGGCGCGCGTGGGCGCGGCCCACGGTCTCGTTGACGCCGTCGACCGTGTCGAGGAACGCGATGCGGTTGCGGCGCACTCGCCCGAAGCCGTCGGTCGGGTCGGCGCTCCTTCCGATTGAGACCGTCGACTCCTCGAACGTGAACTCCTGCTCTGCCGCGGCGCCCTTCAGCACGACGACGTGGAGGGCGGGTGGCAGTGACGATTGCGTCGTCTCTTCCGCCGTCGTGGGTGGTGCTTCGCGCGACGGTGCCTTCACGAAGCGCACGTCGAAGCGCTGCGTTTCGCGCCAGCCCTCGCACGGAGTCTCGACGCACTCCACCGTCACGGACACCGGCCGCGGCTCGCAGCGCACCTCGGCGAGTCGTTCCTGCAGCCGCGCCGAGAAGTCCTCGAACACGGCCTCTACCGACGCACGCGCCTCGTCGACGGCGAGCACGCGGATGACGACCTGCGTGTAGGGAAAGACACGCTGCCCGCGGCCGACCGGCTGCACGCGGCGCTCCACGTCGTCGAGCACGGCCTGACCGATCTCGAGCGGCGAGGCGTCGCCGTCCAGCGGCGCCTCGAAGTACTGGCGCAGGCGCGACTGCAGATCGCGACCGAACCCGGCCAGCCTGGTGACGTCCATCATCGACGCTCCTTGTCGCCGGCCTGCGTCTCGAACAGGCCGAGTTCCCGCGCCGCATCGACGATCGCCCCAGCCACGGGTCCCGCACTGCGGGCGCCGTAGCCGGCGTTCTCGACGATCACGGCGAATGCCATGCGACGCGTGCCGCCGGCCGGCGCGAAGCCGACGAACCACGAGTGGGCGCGACCACCATCGACCTCCGCCGTCCCGGTCTTGCCTGCGATCGGCGTCTGGTTTGCGGACAGCGTCCGGCCTGTGCCGTCGGTCACCGCTTCACGCATGTACCGCGAGAGCTGCGACGCGGCGGCGCCGGACAGCAGTCGCGGTGACTCCGCGACTCCCGTTGCGGCGTTCGCGCTCGACGGCACCGTCCACTGCACGGGTTGCACGGTGCCGTCACCGGCGATCGTCGCGGCGAGGCGCGCCATCTCGAGGGGCGAGGCCAGCACTTCGCCCTGGCCATAGCCCGCGTGCGCCAGCGAGCCGCGCAGCGACGCGGCCGTGTTCGGGTGAGCCGCCTCGATCTGCAGCAGGGACGCCGCGTCGAGGATCGGGCCTGGGCCCAGGCGCATGGCCAACTGCGCGAAGTAGGCATTGCACGACACGACGAGCCCGTGCCGGAGATCGACCTGGCCGTGCGGCGACGTGTCCTTCAGGTCGTCGCGTACCGGCCGAGACCAGCCCCGCACGTGCTGACCGACCCGGCCATCGGCCAGTCGCTCGCAGGCGAACGTCTCCCCCTGGAGGTCGGGCCGGGTGCGCAGCGCCGCCGCCGCGACGAGCAGCTTGAATGTCGAGCCCGGTGGGTACAGCCCATAGCGCACGCGATCGAGCAGCGGGTCGGCCGCGTCGGCGCTCGCCGCGGTCGCCGTCCCCTCCAGTGAGGTCGGCCACGGGTAGCTGACCGACGCCAGCACCTCGCCGCTGTCAACGTCGAGGACCACCGCGGCGCCGCGCGTGTGTGTGCCGCGCTCGATGCCATCGCGCAGCACCCGCGCCACCCGCTGCTGCAATCGGGCGTCGATGGTGGCGTGCAGATCGCGATCGCGACCGAGCAGCAGCATCACGTCGGCCCGGGAGGAGTCGGCGCCGTGCCGGACCAGCGGCAGCAGCGCCTGGTAGTCGCGCTTGATCGTGCGCTCGGTTCGCCCCGTCCGCGGGTTGACGATCTCGACGACGCGCTGGCGGTCGTCGAAGCCTTTCAGCCGGGTGTCGCGATCGCGTTCCAGGTACGACGAGTTGCGGGCTGCCCAGTTGGTCTGCCCGGCCCAGTCGCCGATCACGCTGAAGGCCGCGCCCCCGAGGGGGTAGCAGCGCGTGACGTCGCCGTCGCAGGCGCCGATGCGCGACACACCCGCTTGCTTGTAGGCCGCGTCGACGCCGGCGATCTCACTCGCCCGACTCGTGGCCAGCACGAGGCCGTTGCGGTCGAAGATGGTGCCGCGCTCGAGGTGCCGGGCTGCCGCCACCAATCGCGGGTTGTACTCGTAGCGATAGCCGCCGTCGGCTTGTTCACTGAGGCTCGACGCCGTGGCCAGCGTGTCGGCGTGCACCACCTGCACCCACCCGGCCCGACCGGCCACGAGCAGCGCCAGTCC
>DATJTM010000385.1:0-6103 GCA_035503395.1 Luteitalea sp. | reverse complement strand
TGCTCGGTGCCCTGTGTGAAGAAGGACACCATCGCCCGCGTGTCGCGCGTGAACACGCGCTGCAGATCGCGGGCGGTCAGGTCGCGCGTGTAGTCGTCGATGAACGCGCGGGCACGATCACCGAGCTTTGCCTTCTTCACTCGCGGAGCCGGCCTTCGTCAAACGGCCGTCGGCCTTCGCCGTTGTGCCTGCGCATTGGTTCGCTGTTCGTCGTTCGTCGTTCGTCGCTCGTCGCTCGTCGCTCGTCGCTCAGATGATCCCCATCTCGCGGCCGACCTTTCCGAATACGTCGAGCGCGAACTGGAGTTCCTCCCGCGTGTGCGCCGCCGAGACGATCGTCCGGACGCGGGCCTTGTCCTTGGCCACGGTCGGGAAGGCGATCCCCATGGCGAAGACGCCCTCGGCGAACAGGCGATCCGAGAACTGCATCGCCCTGGCGCCCTCGCCGACCATCACCGGCGTGATCGGGCTCTCGCTGATGCCGGTGTCGAACCCGTGCGCCTGCAGACCCGCCTTGAAGAAGCGGGTGTTGTCCCAGAGCCGTTCGATGAGCTCGGGCTCCTCGAGCAGCAGATCGAGCGCAGCCAGGCAGCTGGCCGTGACCGACGGCGGATGCGACGTGGAGAACAGGAAGGGACGCGCCCGGTGATACAGGAATTCGATGAGGTTGCGGTTGCCGGCGACGTACCCGCCGAGCGATCCGACCGCCTTCGAGAGCGTGCCGACCTGGATGTCGACACGGCCGTGCATGCCGAAATGGTCGACGGTGCCCCGGCCGTTCTTGCCGAACACACCACTCGCATGCGCGTCGTCGACCATCATGATCGCGCCGTAGGCCTCGGCCGCGTCACACAGGGCCGGCAGCGGACCGAGGTCGCCGTCCATGCTGAAGACGCCATCGGTAATCAGCAGCTTGCGCTGACCGGCAGGCAGTTCCGACAGGATGCGGCGCGCGGCATCGGCGTCGCCGTGCGGGAACACCTTGATCGTCGCGCGGCTGAGGCGGGCGCCGTCGATGATGCTGGCGTGATTGAGCTCGTCCGAGATGATGGCGTCTTCACGCGTCAGGATCGAGGCGACCGTACCCGCGTTGGACGTGAAGCCGCTCTGGAAGACGACGACCGCCTCGGTGTGCTTGAACTCGGCCAGGCGTCGCTCGAGCTCGAGGTGCATCTCCATCGTCCCGGAAATGCTGCGAACCGCGCCCGACCCGACGCCGAACCGCTCGATGGCCTCGATCGCCTTCTGCTTCAGTTTCGGGTGCGTGGTCAGCCCGAGGTAGTTGTTCGACGAGAGGTTGACGACGGACGTGCCGTCGTAGACCGAGGTCGACTTCGCCTCACCGTCGAGGACGCGGAGTTGACGGTAGAGCCCCTGGGTCTTCAGATCCTCGAGTTGGTCGCCGAGATATGCGAGCGGGTCGGTGCGCATGGCGCCGCCCAGTGTAACAAGCCGGGTGTCACGCCTTGGTGAGGACCCACACCCACGGCACGAGCGCCGCGCACACGTAGAAGGCCGTCAGCGCCGCGACGATCTTGTGCACCTGCGTGAGGTGCAGAATCATGCCGAAACCGGCGGCGGTCAGCTTGGCGGAGGCGAGGGCAGGCCCGGCTCCAATCGAGATCATCAACGACGCGAGCAGCGGGTTGCCTTCGATCGCGTGACCGTGACGCGAGACGCCCCAGTACGTGAAGGCGGCGTCGAGCGCCTGCGCGAGGAAGAACGCGAGGATCGCGAGTTCTCCCCTCGAGAGGTCGTTGTGCGTGAACTTGCGGGCCAGTGTCGCCATCGGTGTGTAGAGGCGCCGGTGACGCCCCGCTGTCCGAGGTAACAAGTCCGATGCCGAAGGCAGATCGCTGGTATTCCGGCGAAATCTCGCCGACCGGCCAGCCGGTGTGACAGCGACGCACACGCCCACGGCGCGCACAGTGTGTCAGAAGCGCACGCGGGATGGTAGAGAGACCGGGTGCCGGGTGCCGGGTGCCGGGTACGGGGTACCGGGTGCGGGGTTCGGTGCTCTCGCCGCGTCAGCGCGGGAGGTGCCAGATCTCAGTGCCGGAGACGGATGTCGCGCGCGACGCGCCGGTGCGCGTCAGCCAGGCGCGAACGGCATCGGGCTCGCTCGGCGACGGCCACGCGGCGGTGTGCAGCACGACATGGGTCACACCGTGCTCCCGCAGGACTGCCAGGGCCTCCGCGCCGTCGCTTCCGCCGAGCAGCGTGCCGGGCAGCCGCGCCAGCAGCGCGTCGAGTGCGAGAAAGCCCGGTGGAAAGTCGCCGCTGTAGCCGTTGACGCGCGCCCGCCAGTGTCCGATCGAGAGGTACTGCCACCACACCTC
Source organism: Luteitalea sp. (assembly GCA_035503395.1). Taxonomy (GTDB): domain Bacteria; phylum Acidobacteriota; class Vicinamibacteria; order Vicinamibacterales; family Vicinamibacteraceae; genus Luteitalea. The sequence continues at coordinate 3,764 of DATJTM010000385.1, read as the reverse complement.
GTACGGGACCGATCCGAACGGCAGGTCGACGATGACGGCGTCGGCGGGCAGGCCCGCAATGGCCCGTGCCAACGGGTCGTCGGCGGGCCTCGACGGCACGGCGTCGGTGAACGGCGTGAGCGGCGACGGATCGATCCGCAGGTTCGTCGGCACGGGCGCTGGCCAGCTCTCGACGACGAACGCCGCCGCGAGGAGTGCCGTGGCCGCGTGACCGCCACGACGACGAAGCAGTTCGGCGGCGGCGAGCCCGCCCAGAACCGCGAGGGCGAGGGCGGTGACCATCGCGATACGCGGCGGGACGCGCAACGCATCGGCGCCGGGGACCGCGTGATAGACCGCGGCATACAGCGACGGCCAGCTCCGCGCATAGCGACCGCCGATCGCGACGATCGGACCGAACGACAGCCACACCGTGAGGGCCGCCAGCAGCGCCCACGTGAACACCGGCCGGCTCGGCTCGTCGCGCAGTACGCGCCGGGCTCGCGGCGACGTGAACAGCAACACCGCGAGCGACACCACGAAGCCGACGAGCAGCCGCGTGCCGTCCGAAATGCTGATCGTCGCGACGCCGAGGCGCAGGCGAACGACCCCGCCGAACAGCGCGAGGAGAATCGCGATCACGTGACCGGCCGTCAGCACGGCGGCGACAACAGCCACGGCGCGGCGCCACACCGGCGGGCGCCCCGTCGCGTCGTCGCCACGCCATCGCTGGACGGCGACCATCCCCATCACGACGACCGCGAGGCCGATCGGCACGAGGCCCGCGAAGAGATCGCCCTCGGGTCGCACCAGTCGCTGCAGACGCGCGCCCCAGAACCACAACTGGTCGTTCGCGGTGAGCCACGCGTAGGTGTCGGCGCTGTACTGGACGACGGCCGCGAGGGGGCGGGCGGGCTGTCCCTGCGCCTTCAGCTGCACGTAGGGGTACAGGAACGGCGCGGTCAGACCGATGCCGACCGTCGCCGTGATGACGGGGCCAAGCCAGGCCCGCAGATCACGAAGTCGCCCGCGCAGGGCGATCTGCGCGCATACGTAGATCGGCAGCCAGAGGGCCGCGTACACCAGGAAGTAGCCGTTCGACAGGTTCTGCAGCGCGAGCGCGAGGCCCGCCAGCACCGCGTCCCGTCGGCGGCCGCCGTCCCACCAGCGATGCAGTCCCCACAGCACGAACGGGAACCACTGCGCCGACAGCACCTGCAGGTGCGGTCCCTGATTCACCCTGTACAGCGCGAACCCGTAGAGGAGTCCGGCCACCAGGCCTGCGTATGCGCGGCCGGTGAGGTGGCGCACGAAGAGGAAGGCGCCGAGCGCCGCCAGCACGAACGACGACAGGAAGAGCAGGTTGTAGGTAAGGAGGATATTACCCGTGAGCGCGTACACCGGGGCACCGAGGACCGCCTGACCGATCAGCAGCTCGGAGTGGCCCAGCGTGTACTGCGCCGGATGGAAGATGTTGGGGTGCCACCAGTCGGCGAGGGCACCGACGTCGCCGTGCAGCAGTCGACCGGCCTGGTGGTAGTGCCAGGCCAGGATCCAGCAGTTGAGAAGGGGATCGCCGAGATCCCAGGGGAGATCCCGAACGAGGCCCGTGACCACGGGCCAGGTCCAGGCAACGGCCAGCAGCGCGAACGCGATGGTGGCGTGCCACGCGCCGAGGCGCTGTTCCGCCCCGGAGGGCGTGGCACCAGGCCGGCGCGCCTCACCGCCTGCGGTCACTCGGTGCGGCCGGCGAGGAACTCGCCCGTGTACTCCTCGACCAAATCGTAGATCCGGTGCAGGTCGGCCGGCGGCGCCAGGAACACGATGCGGAATGCCCCCATCGCCGGATCGGTGCCGAAGCCGGAGCCGAAGACCGTCAGGACCCCCTTCGAACGCAGCAACCCGAGCACGTAGTCGGCGTCGGTGCGGCCCGGCGGCAAGGCGACCTGCGGCATCGCGTAGAAGGCGCCTTCCGGCTTCACGCAACTCATGCCGGGGATGGCGTTGAGTCGCGATGCGGTGATCTCGGCGCGCTCGCGCAGCCCGGCGCGCAGCGTGTCCTGGAAGGAGCGGTCACCACGGAGCGCCGCCGTGATCGCGTACTGCATCGGACCGGGGCTGCAGAGACGACCGTCGGCCAGCTTCCGCAGTCCGCCCAGGAGCGGGTCGAGGCGGGGCGTGCGGCCGACCACCATCCAGCCGGCCCGCCAGCCGGGTGCCAGGTACGCCTTCGAGAGCGACGAATAGGAGATGACGGCGGCGTCCTGATCGAGCAACGCGATCGGCGGCACGGGGCCGTCGTAGGCGAGGTCGGCATAGACCTCGTCGGCGATCAGCAGCAGGCCGTGTCGCTCCGAGAACTGGATCAAGGCACGCCGGACGTCCTCCGGGTAGACCGCACCCGTCGGGTTGTTGGGGTCGATGACGACGAGCGCGCGCGTCTTCGGGGTGACCAGCGTCTCGAGGTGATCGAGGTCCGGCAGCCAACCGCGCGCCGGATCGGTCCGGTAGTACCGCTCCTCCGCCCCCAGCTTGGCAATCACGGCCGTGTAGAGCGGATAGGTCGGGGTCGGGACCAGCACCTCGTCACCGGCGTTCAACAGCGCCGTGAGCGTGAGCTCGATGCCTTCGGATGTGCCCGACGTGAGGAACACGCGGTCCGGATCGGTCGCCAGGCCGCGGGCCGAGAAGTCGTCGGCGACAGCGACGCGCGCCTCGGCAATCCCGGGCGACGGCGTGTAGCCGTTGTGGCCGTCGCGCATCGCCTTGGCGATGGCCTCCACCAGGTGCGGCGGGGTCACGAAGCCGAACGGAATCGGGTCGCCGATATTCAGGTAGGCCACCTTCCGGCCGGCGGCCTCCACCTTCTTTGCCTCGACCACGATGTTCCGGATCGCATAGCTGAAGCCGCTGACGCGGTCCGCTACAGGCAGCGCGGTGGGAGTCTCGAACGACATGGCCGGATTGTAGCCCTACAGCTTCAGGGTCGTCGCGACGACACACGGGACGGATGCGGGAACCGGGAATTGGGACGGGATCCGGGCAGGTACGGGGTACGGGGTACGGGGTACGGGGTACTGGGTACCGGGTACCGGGTACGGGGGGACGGGGTACACAGCGCCAGGCACCTGGACTCGACGACCGGTGGCGAACCCCGACGTAGGGGCACCTCTCTGAGGCGGCCACAACTAATTGGGGACGCAACCTCCGCGAGGCCGATCGCGACGGGAAGTTGGCCGAAAACCAAGGGATTCAGCGCTAAACGGCGCACTAAGCTCGAGCTGGAAGCGCTGAAATCGCGTAAGAGTTACACGCGTGGTGCGTTCTTACACGATGTCGCTCAGCCTTTTGCGCAAAATCCGCGAAACATTGTGCGATTCCTACGATTTCGAACCTGGCAAACATCTTGATGTGTATGGAGCCGTCATGCGAAGGACGTGGATAAGCGGAGTGGTCGCCCTCATGGCGACAGGGGCGCTTCTGGCGCCGCTGCAGGGACAGGCGCAGGAGCCTGCCGCCGCCATGCAGCCCACGTTCAAGAGCAGCGTGAGTCTCGTGTCGGTCAATGCGGTCGTGAAGGACCGCCGCGGTCGGCCGGTGCGCAATCTCAAGCGCGATGACTTCCAGATTCTCGAGAACGGCAGTACCAAGCCGATCGTCGACTTCGGAGTTTCTGATCAGGGTGCGGTGTCGTTCGGCGTGCTCGTCGACCAGAGCGGCAGCATGGCGCTCTCCGGCAACCTGAATGCGGCTCGTGAGGTGATTCGTCACCTGCTGGCGTGGTT
>DATJTM010000384.1:0-13122 GCA_035503395.1 Luteitalea sp. | reverse complement strand
GCGACCGATAGCTCGTGTCGACGCCACCGAAGACCTCGCCGCGGCGCTTCAGCACCGTCGCGTCCTGGTGGTACTCCCCACCGACCGACACCGCCCACTTCGAGATGCCCGGCAACAGCGAGCCCGAGATGTCGGAGACCTGCGGGCCGCCGGTGTCCTCGAGCGACGGCGGTGCATCGGGGAACGAGACGTAGCGCCCATCGGTGTAGGCCGTGGCGCCGTACACCACGAGGCGGCTGCCGACGATGGCGGTGGTGTCGAACTCGACGCCACGCACACGCACCTTCTCGGCGTTGGCGAGATAGCCGCGCAACACGCCGACGCCGGCATTGACGACCTGCGCCTGGAAGTCACGGATCGCCGTGTTGAACAGCGTGAGGTTCGCCGTCACGCCGCGGAATGGCTCGGTCTTCACGCCGACCTCGACGTGCCGCACCGACTCGGGCTTCACCGTCGCCGACGACAGGACGGGATTGTTGCTCGCGTCGGTCGGCAGGCCGTTCAGGTTCAGGCCCACCGACTTGAAGCCAGTCGAGTAGGTCGCGTACGTGTTGATCTTGCTGGCGGCGCGATACGCCGCGGTGATCTGGCCAGAGACGTTGGTGTCGTCGACATCGGCCGTGTACGCCTGCGGCGCCAGGATGGACCGCTGCAACGCGAGCAGCGCCGGGTCCGCCGTCTGCAGCCCGCCGTAGATCTCCTGCCTGAAGTCCACCGACTTGTCGTCGTAGTTCACGCGGAGCCCTGGAAGAATCCGTAACCGGTCGGTGACGGTCCATTCGAGCTGGCCATACGCGGCCGCACTCAGGTTGTCGAAGGCCACGGTCTGGTTGAAGCCGTACCCGTCGAGCAAGCCTGGCGTGGCCGCGGCGGCACTCGGCGCCAGCAGGAACCGCGCGGCGGCGGCGCCGTGCTCCTGGCGGAAGGACGGGTCGGAATCGAGTGACTGGTAGAAGCCGAAGGCGCCGGTCACCACGTGCAGCTGCGGCGTCAACGCACCGGCGTATCGCACTTCCTGCGTCCACTGCCGCTGCCGCGACGGCGCGGCCGAGACCGTCGTGATGGGCAGTCCGATGAAGTCACGGTCGTTGGACGGGTTCCAGTCCCAGTACCGCCACGCCGTCGTCGTCGTCAGCCGTCCGCGACCGACCTTCCAGTCGGCGTTGAGGGCGAACCCACCGAGATCCTGGTGCGAACGCAACGGCGAGTCGGCGTCGGTCACGCGATCGAAGGCGTTGAAGCTGGGCGGGGTGTAGCCGAGGTCGGCGGCGATGGCCGCGTACTGGCGGTTGGCAGCGCGCCGGGTCGGTGCGACGCCGGCCACGACCTGCGTGTAGCCCTGCGGCCGCTGCCGCGTGTGGTCCACCGAGAGCGTGATGGCCGTACCGTCGTTCGGCGCAAACAGCAGCTGGCCGCGCAGACCGAGGTTGCTCAGGTCGTTGACACCGCCGCCCGTCGACGTGCTCTGGATGACGCCGCCTCGCTGCGTGCTCGAGAACGACACGCGGCCGGCCAGTTTCTTCGCGAGCGGTCCCGAGATCGAGCCCTTCGCCTGGACGAAGTCGTAGTTGCCGAGCGTGACCTCGAAGTCGCTGTCGGGCGTGAACGTCGGCTTGCGGGTCGTGACATTGATGGCACCCGCCGTCGTGTTCTTCCCGAACAGCGTGCCCTGCGGTCCGCGTAGCACCTCGATACGTTCTACATCGAGGAAGTCGAGGGTCGCGGCGGCCGGTCGCGCGTAGAACACGCCATCGATGTAGAGGCCCACGCCCTGCTCGATGCCGTCATTGGTCAGGCCGAACGGTGCGCCGATTCCGCGGATGTTGATGGCGGAATTGCGCGGATTGGTCGAGTAGAACTGCACCGTTGGCAGCAGTTCCTTGAGGCGGTTGACGTTGAAGTCACCGGAATCCCCGATCAGCTTGCCGTCGACGACCGACACCGGGATTGGCACCTCCTGCGCGACTTCCTCGGTGCGCCTTGCGGTGACGACGAGCGCTTCGGTCACGGCCGATGGCGGCAACGACAGGTCGACCTGCGCTGGCGCACCAGCGGCCACGGTGACGGACTGGCCGGTCGTCTGGAAGCCGTCGAGCAGCGCCTCGACCCGGTACGTGCCCGGCGCGAGCGGCACCACGTAGCGGCCGTCGTTGTCGGTCACCACCGACACGGGAGCGCCAGTAGCCGGCACGACGCGAACGCCCGCGCCCGGCAATGGCGCGCCCGACACGTCACGCACGATGCCGGTGACCGTGCCTTGCGGGGTCTGTGCCTGCGCCGGTGGCACAGCCAATCCAAGAGCCAACGCGAGAATCGCGAGCCGAGCCAACATGCCCATCCTCCAGAGGCGCCGATGGGCACCGCCAGGAAAGCGTCAGCCGCAGCCGACGCATCACACCAGTCGTGTCAGGGGAAGCGATCGCGCCGAGCGACCGGAAACTGGAAGAGGGGACTTACTGCTGCAGGAACGCGGCTCCGCTCATCGTCCGGTCGTCGGCTGCATACACGCGCAGCGACACGCGCGACAGCAGGAGACGGGACAGGGACAGGCGGAGAGGCAGATCACGAGACGCCCCATCCTCGGCCGGACGCGCGGACGAGTCAAAGGCTTCCCGTGTCATGGCGGTCGCGGCGCACGCTTGACCGACCAACGTGGTCGGATATACTGCTCGCGATTCTGAGATCAGTCTCAGTTTCGCAGAGGTGCGAAGAAGTCGTTGTCGGGCAGTAGGTTGCCAGCGGCGCGACAGGATTCAGAGGTCGAGATGCTCATCGAGATTCCGGAGGTGCTGTCGACCGACCAGGTCGCCACCGTTCGGCAGCGCCTGACCGAGGCGCAGTGGCAGGACGGCAAGACGACTGCCGGCTACCAGGCCCTCCAGACGAAGGACAACCTGCAGTTGCCGGCCGATTCGCCCGTCGCCCGAGAACTCGGTGACGTGATCCTCGCGGCCCTGCAGCGCCATCCGCTCTTCGTCTCGGCGGCGCTCCCGCTGCGCATCCTGCCGCCGATGTTCAACGCCTACCGCCAGGGGCAGGCCTTCGGCAGCCACGTGGACAACGCGATCCGTCAGGTGCCCGGCACCGGCCAGCGCATCCGGACGGACCTGTCGGCCACGCTCTTCCTCACACCGCCCGAGGACTACGAGGGCGGCGAGCTCGTCGTCGAGGACACCTACGGCGTGCATGCCGTCAAGCTGCCGGCGGGCCATCTCGTCCTCTATCCGGCGACCAGCCTGCACCACGTGACGCCGGTCTCGTCGGGCACCCGCATCTCCTCCTTCTTCTGGATTCAGAGCATGGTGCGTGACGATGGGGAGCGGACGCTGTTGTTCGACCTCGACACCGCGATCCAGCGGATTGCGGCCGACGTCCCGGGCCATCCGAGTGGTGTCCAGCTCACCGGCGTCTACCACAACCTGCTGCGGCGCTGGGCCGAGCTCTGATCGGACGCGTCACCGGTTCCTCACCTATCGGCCAATCGATGCCAGGCGCCGACGCATGGATCATCGGGATGGTGCTGGCCTGCGTGCTCTGCGCGTTCGTCATCGGCGGGGTCGGCCGCGCCTGAAGGTCGCGTCGGCTTGACAGGCCGGTGATCGGCCGCACAGGATGCGTCGCACGAGGAGACTCCGATGAAGCGACGTGAACTGCTGCGCGGGCTGGCGGCGGGATCGGTACTGGCCGGCACGGGGCTGGCCGGCGAACAGATGGCCCTGGCACAGGCGCAGGCACCCGTCGTGCCACCGGCGCCGCGCGGCCTGCCGCCGATCCGCATCAAGGACATCAAGGTGGTGCTGACCGCCCCCAACCGCATCCGGCTGGTGGTGGTCAAAGTGATCACCGACCAGCCCGGCCTGCACGGCTGGGGCTGCGCAACGTTCACACAGCGCGCGCTCGTGGTGCAGACCGCGATCGAGCAGTACCTGAAGCCGTTCCTGATCGGCCGGCGTGTCGACGAGATCGAAGACATCTTCCAGTCGATGTACGTCAGCTCCTACTGGCGCAACGGTGGCGTCCTCTTCAACGCGATGAGCGGCGTCGACATCGCGCTCTGGGACATCCTCGGCAAGCGCGCCAACCTGCCGCTCTACCAGATTCTGGGAGGCAAGGTCCGGCACGGCGCCGATTGCTACTACCACGCCAGCGGTCGCGACTTCAAAGAGGTCGAGGACAACGCGCGCAAGGGGATCGAGGCCGGCTTCCGCCACGTGCGCGTCCAGGGTGGCGTGCCGGGCATGTCGACCTACGGGGCGCGCAGCGATGCGGCGCTGGCCGGCTCCGCCGAGGAGGCGATCGGTCCGACCAACCCGCGCGCGATCTGGGAGTCGTCCGGCTATGTGCGCATGCTCCCGAAGCTGTTCGCGCACCTGCGGACGACGCTCGGCGACGAGGTGCAGTTGCTGCACGATGTGCACGAACGCGTGCAGCTCAACGAAGCGATCAACCTGTGCAAGGCGCTCGAGCCGTACAACCTGTTCTTCCTCGAGGACCCGTTCCCGCCCGAGGACAACGCCTGGTTCCGGCAGCTGCGGCAGCAGACGAGTGTGCCGCTCGCGATGGGTGAGCTGTTCAACACCGTCCAGGAGTACCTGCCGCTGATTTCGGAACGGCTGATCGACTTCATCCGCATCCACATCTCGCAGATCGGCGGGCTGACCCCGGCCCGCAAGGTCGCGGCGCTGTCGGAGTTCTTCGGCGTGCGCACCGCGTGGCACGGCCCCGGCGACGCATCGCCCGTCGCCCACGCCGCCCAGCTCGCGCTGGAACTCTCGACCTACAACTTCGGCATCCACGAAGGCGGCAGCTTCCCGCCGGAGACGCAGGAAGTCTTCAAGGGATCGCCGGTGCAGAAGAACGGGTACATGCTCGCCAGCGACGCGCCGGGCCACGGCATCGAGGTCGACGAAGCGGTCGCGGCGAAGTTCCCGTTTCCGCAGGGTCCGCCCAACTTCGACTACTCGTGGGGCACGACGCGGCGTCGCGACGGCACCGTGATTCGCCCCTGAGCGATCGCGGCGACGAGGGCCCGCGCCTGAAGGCCGGGCCCGACGTCGCGTTCAGGTCAGGGCGCGTAGCGGACGCGCACACCGCCGCCGAATGCCGCGGTCACCTCGCGTGTCACGAGCGGCATGCCCGACACACTCACCTCGCGCAGCGCCGGGAGCCGCGACAGGGCTGCGATGCCAGTCGACGACACGCCCGCGCAGGTGTCGAAGACCACCGATTCGAGCGTGTCGATCGTCGAGAGCAGTTGCGGCGTCCGATCGGTGATACGGGTGTAGCTGGCAAAGTACGAGCGCAGACGCGGCAACGCGGTGAGGTGTGACGTCGCCTCGTCGCCGGTGTCGCGGCAGTACATCAGCACCAGCGACTCGAGCGACCGGCACCGGCCGATGTGGCGATAGCCGGCATCAGGCACGTCCATCGGCATCAGTTCGACCAGCGACGGGAACGCGGGCAACGTCGCCAGCGCCTCGTCGTCCACGTTGAGACAGCTGACCGACAGCGCTTTTAGCGCCGGCATCCGCGACAAGGCCGCGAACCCGCGCCCACGAAGGTTGTGACAGCGGCGCCCCCATAGGTACTCGAGCGTGCGGGAGCCGCTCAGCGCTTCGAAGCCGTCATCGGACGCCGGCGTGTCCTGGCACATCAGGAATCGCAGTCCGGGCAGCGCCGCGATGTGCGGCATCGCATCGTCGTGGGCGTCGAAGGCGAGCCATTCCAGATGCGGCAGAACGCCGAGTGCTGGTATCGCCGCACCGGTCAGGCCAAGGGCCGTCGCATCGACGTTGAGGGCGAACAGGCCATCCAGTCCGGCGAGCCGGGCGAGCCCCTGATCGCCGAAGGGACCGCGCAGCAGCAGGTACGTCGGGTCGGCGTCGAAGCCGGTGAGCGACATCCGCGGCGTGCCGCCGTGCCACGTGCGGAACATCGGCAGGTCGCGCAGCGCAGCGATCCCGTCTCCCGTCACGCCGTTGCCGGACCGGAAGTCGTGCAGGTGCGCGTGTCCGGCCAGCGCCCGGATCACGCCATCGCCGGACGGCGTGCCCATGACGTCGACCTGCCGCAACTGCGGGCAGGCGGCGAGGTGGGCCAGTCCCTCGTCGGAGACCGACGTCCACGCGATCCGGATCGACTCGAGAGCCGGTAGCTCTCGCAGGACCGCGAGACCGCGATCGGTGAGCCGACGGCAGCCGGACAGATCCAGCTCGCGCAGCTGCGGCAGCCCCGACAACGCACGCAGGCCCTCGTCGGACAGCGCCGCGCAGCCTTCGAGACCGAGGGACGTCAGCTGCGGGTACTGCGCGACGCGGGCGAGCCACGCGTCGGTCATCTGGCTGCGGGCGTCGAGGCCGACCGCGTGATCGTCGTCGAGCCAGTCGAGGATCTCGTCCCAGTCGCGCGACGAGGTCTCGTCGTTTCTCCCGCCACGAGCGGTGTGGACGACGATCGGTGCGACCGCGAGCGGCGCGACGGCTGGCGTCGTCAACGACGCCATCAATGCGTCCCACGACTCCATCCGCTGGACCCTCGCGACCAGCTGCTGCGCGTCGTCGAGCGTGACCGTGTCACCCGGTTGCGCGGTCTCCGGCCGGCCGAGGTCGAGGTGTACGTAGCGGCGGGTGGCGTCGAGCGTACGCCGGTGACCGAAGAACTCCCAGACGATCTGCAGCGCCTGCTCGTCGCCGGTCGCGTACGCTTCACACAGCGCGGCGGCCGCCTGACGACAGCGACGCAGGGCAGGTGGCTCGTCGAGGCGCGCGCGTAGTTCCGTCCAGCCGGCCACGCCGAACTCGCGAGCCAGCGCCAGCTGCACGTCTCGCAGCGACGGAGCATCGGACGGGGCCGATGCCATCGCTCGTAGATACCGGCTGCGTGCCTCGGCGTCGCCTTCGCGCAGGGCGGAGAGCCAGCGCTTCGCCTCGCGGCGGAGTGCGTCCAGTGACGTCGTCGGGGTGATGTGGCGGGGCATGCCTTTCCTCCATCGGCGCCTGGCGTCCGCTGAGATCAGGCCGGAAGAAAGGTTCGTGAACAGACCGTCGAACCAGCTGGGTGGAAGTACACCTTCCTTGCCGCGGACAGGAGGCGCCCCAGCGGCGCACTGCGCAGAGTGTGGCGCCATCACCGCTCCGCGTCAAACGAGGCTGTGAGCGCCGCAGCACCCCCGACAGTCGGCAGTCGGCGAGTCGGCGAGTCGGCAGTCGGAAGTGGGGCGAGTCGGCAGTCGCCTCGTTCAGAGTGTCGGCTCACCGCCAATCCGCGGCAGGTAGGGCCGCCTGGCCGAACACGCCCCACAGGCCGGCAGTCGGCCGGTCGGCGAGTCGGCAGTCGCCTGGCCCAGAGTGTCCGCAGATCGCAAGACCGCGGCAGGTAGGCCGGTTGTTCCCAACCCGGCCACGGGATCGGTAGTGGCTCTGGTTCGTCCCCGCTCATTTGCGTTTCCCAAATGAATTCATTTGGCTTGCACAAATGACGTGAGTAGACTCGTCGACGGGAGAGCTCGATGGGTGACGACAAGTCGGAAGTCCTGCAGGGCACGCTGGACCTGATGGTGCTGAAGACGCTCGACGTGATGGGCGCGCTGCACGGCTACGGCATCGGCCAGCGAATCGCGCAGATCAGCGACGACACGCTGCAGATCAATCCCGGCACCGTGTACCTCTGCCTGGTGCGGCTGCAGCAGCAGAAGTTCATCGCCGCCAGATGGGGCATCTCCGAGAACAACCGTCGTGCGAAGTTCTACAGCGTCACGGCCGCCGGTCGGCGACGGCTGGTCGCCGAGACCGCGCAGTGGGACCGCGTCGCCAGCGTGATGGGGCGCATCCTCCAGCAGAGGGCGCGCTGATGGCGGCCTTTCATCGCGTGCTGGCGCGCGTCCGTGCCCTCTGGCAGGCCGACGCGCTCGACGATGACTTCGCCGAGGAGCTGGCGGCCGATCTCGAGCTGCGAGCCAGCGACTATGAGCGTCGCGGTCTCTCGCCCACCGAAGCACGACGGCAGGCGCGCCGCGATCTCGGGAGCGTCAATGTCCTGCGCGACGACCACCGTTCGACACGAAGCGTCGCGTGGCTCGATCACGCGTCGCGTGACGTGCGCACCGCCGCACGTGCGCTGGCCTCCGCGCCGGTCTTCACGATGTTCGCGGTCGTCACACTGGCGCTGGGCCTCGGGGCGTCGGCCGCCGTCTACAGCCTGGTGCACGCGCTGCTCGTACGCCCGCTCCCCTTCGCCGATCCCTCGCGCCTGATCTGGGTCGCCAACATCGCCGACGATGGCGTGGCGGAGTGGCGGGTGCAGGTGAATCACCTGCGCGACCTGCAGGCCAGCGTGACCACGCTCGACGGGCTGGGCGGGTACTACGGCTTTGCTCGCGACGGCAACGCGATCGTCACGGTGGGCGGCCAGGCCGAGCGCTTCAGCCGCCAGCCGATCACGCGCAACTTCCTCGATGTGCTCGGGGTGGCCCCGGCGTTGGGACGTGGCTTCACGGAAGCGGAGGCCGCGTTCGGCGGACCACCCGCGGTGCTCCTCAGCCATCACCTGTGGACGGAGCGCTTCGACCGGGCTCCAGACATCGTCGGGCGGACGATCGTGATCGACGGACGCGCCGTGCCCGTCGTCGGCGTCCTGCCGCAGTCGTTCGAGTTCAGCACGGTTTTCGAGCCAGGCAGCCGCTTCGACCTCTTCGTTCCCTTTCCGCTCAGCGACGAAACGAATCGATCGGGAAACACCGTCGCGGTCGTCGGACGCGTGAAGGCCGGCGTGAGCGTCGAGGCCGCGCGCGCCGAGCTGCAGGCGCTTGGCGCGAGCATCGAACGGGCGCATCCGGAACGCAACTCGCTGCGCCCGAAGGTGCTCACGCTGTCCGAGCACGTGATCGGCCACCTGCGGCCGGCGCTGCTCATGCTCGGTGGTGCCGTGCTGGTCGTGATGCTCATCGTGTGCGCCAACCTGGCCAACCTGCAACTGGCGCGGGCCGCGGCCCGTCGGCGCGAGATGGCGTTGCGTGCGGCCCTCGGCGCGAGTGCGGCGCGGCTGGTGGCGCCAGCGATCGCCGAGAGTCTCCTGCTCGCCGGGACCGGCGCTGCCGGCGGCGTCGTACTGGCGATGGCGGCGACCCGACTGCTCGCGTGGCTGCCGCCGTCGACGCTGCCACTGATGCACACCGTTGGCGTCGACGTGGCGACCGTGGCGGTGCTGGCAGCGACTGCCGCCGTGGTGGTGGTGCTGATCGGCGCACTTCCCGCAATTCGCGCCCTTCGCCACGACGCCCAGGACGGCCTGCGCGACGGCTCGCGCGGCAACACCGGAGGGCGGCGCGCGGCACGCATCCGCGGCGGGCTCGTGGTCGCCGAGGTCACGCTCGCGTGCCTGCTGCTGATCGGCGCGACGCTGCTCGTGCGCAGCTTCCTGCGCGTGATGGATGTGCAGCTCGGGTTCCGGCCCGATGGTGCCGTCGCCCTGCGTGTCGACCCCGAGCGGTCGCTGCCGACGCAGGAGGCACGCAACGCGCGATTCGATGCGGTGCTCGCGAGCCTGCGCAGCCTGCAGGGCGTCGATGCGGCCGGACTGGCCGACGTCCTCCCGCTCGACGGCAATCGCAGCCGCGGCGTCTATCGCCCCGGCCAGGTGTACAAGCGCGGCGAGTATCCCGAGGGTTTCATCCGCGTGGTCACCGATGGCTACGCGAGCGCACTCGGCCTGCGCATTGTCGCGGGCCGCGACCTCGCGCCGACCGATCGCATCGGACAGCCGCCCGTGGCGCTCGTCAACGAAACGATGGCGCGGACGCTGTGGCCCGGAGAAGACGCGATCGGGCAGCTGCTGATGGCGGACGGTGCGGTCCCTCGTCGTGTCGTCGGCATCGTCGGCGACGTGCGTCATCGGACCCTCGAGCAGACGCCCGGTTCGGAGGTCTACCTGCCGCTGCTGCAGACCGACGACTACGGTGCGGTCCATCTGGTCGTGCGTGGGTCGATGCCGACGGCAGCACTCGTCACGCGCGTCCGGCAGCGGCTGGCCGAGTTCTCGCCGACGCTGCCGACCAACGACGTCCGAATCCTCTCGGCGCTGGTCGACCGCGCCGTGTCCCCGCGGCGCTTCCTGGTGTGGTTGCTGACCGGTTTCGCGGGGTTTGCCGCGGTCCTGGCAGCGCTCGGCATCTACGCCGTCGTGTCGTACACCACGGCGCAACGGCGGGCCGAGTTCGGTGTCCGTCTGGCGCTCGGCGCGACATCGTCCGACGTCCAGCAGGCCGTGGTCTGGCAAGCCGTCCGGCTCGCGCTCCTCGGTGTGGCGGCCGGTACCGTCGCGGCGATCCTGGTGGCGCGCGTCGGCAGGGACCTGCTGTTCGGCGTCGAACCCACCGACCTCACGACGTTCGTCGGTGTTGCCGCTGGCCTGCTGCTGGTGGCGATGGCGGCCGCCTGGCTGCCCGCCCGGGCCGCGGCACGGGTCACGCCGCTGGACGCCCTCCGCAGCGAGTAGTCCGCGCGACCACCTCCTACGTCACGCCAGGCCGCGGCCGTCGCGGCCTCGTGGGTGGCGTGCGGGTCGACGCCGCGGCACGGAACGACAGTCGCGTCGACGGCGTGATGTTGCCTTTCAGCACCGTCGCGATTTGCCTCAGGGCGTGATCGTTGTCGGCGCGCGTGTTCGAGGCGATGCAGTCGGCCGGCGCGATCACGGACAGCTCGCGCATGTAGGCGTCGTTGGCCGTGAACAGCACGCAGATGTTGCCGGCGACACCACACAGGATGACGCGGCGGATCCGCAGGGCGTCGAGCAGCGAATCGAGCGTCGTGTCGAAGAACCCCGAGTGCTTCGGCTTGAGGACGAAATAGTCCCTCGACGTAGGCCTGAGCCGGCGGGCGACCGTCCGGCCCGGCGATGACGGGCGGGTGCAGTGCGCGACGGTCTGCCGGAAGTCCGAGCGCCACTGCCCGAAGTTGTCGTTGACGTAGATCGTCGGCACGCCAGCGGCGGTTGCACGCCGCTTCAGCGCCGCGATGCGGGACGCCATCGGCTCGGCTTCGGCGATGAGCGACTCCGCGCCGTCGAACGCCAGGTCGTTGATGACGTCGATCAGCACCAGCGCGGTGCCGCGGCTCGGCAGCACGACTGGCCTGTCCTGCTTCCTCGTTCGCGTTCGCGTCGGGACGGATGCGGTCACGTCCGAATCTGGAGCAGATTGCGTACCAGATCGACGCAGGTCGATCATGCGCGCTCGACGCGACGGGCGCGACAGCGTAGGCTGTAGCCCCGCATGACGCGGGCCCGTCCAGTGATGCATCGATGACCGCCCAGACCGATGGCCCGACGCCCCCGGCGCCCACGCTGACCACCCGCGAACGCGCGGGCCTGAAGGCTCGCGCCCACGCGCTCGAGCCGCTCGTCCGTGTTGGCCACGCCGGACTCACCGACGCCAGCGTTGCCGAGATCGGCCGGGCGCTCGACTCTCATGAACTCATCAAGGTGAAGCTCGGTGAGGGCGATCGTGATGCGCGCGCCGAGGTGACCAACGCCATCCAGGCCCGCACCGGCGCCGCGCTCGTACAGCAGGTCGGCCGAGTCCTCGTGCTCTGGCGGCCGAAACCCGACGACGAGGCGTAACGCCGTCTGCACCGCACGACGACCATGGACCAGCACGCGCGCTACGAACGATTCCTCGCCCTCCACCAGCGTCCCGGTGGCTTCGTGATGCCCAACGCCTGGGATGCGACGTCGGCTCTGCTCCTCGCCGACGCGGGCTTCGACGCGCTCGGCACCTCGTCTGCCGCCCTGGCCGCCTCACTCGGTCGCCTCGACGGCCGTCGCGCCGTGAGCCGCGACGAACACGTGGCGCACGCGCAATTGCTCGGCCGCATCAGCGCGCTGCCGATCAACGGTGATTTCGAAGATGGATACGGCGAGACGCCGGCCGACGTCGCGCGAACGGTCGAGGCCGCGATCGAGGCCGGGCTGGCCGGTATTGGCGTCGAGGACACGACAGGTGATCCGTCGAAGCCGATTCGCGACTTCGACGAGGCGGTCGCGCGCGTTGCGGCAGCGGCCAGAGTGGCCAAGGGTCGCATCGTCCTGACCGGACGCACCGACAACTTCCTGCAGGGCCGTCTCGACCTCGACGACACCATCCGGCGACTGACGGCGTTCGCGGAAGCCGGCGCCGACGTCGTGTTCGCACCGTACCCGCCGGACATGGACGCCGTGCGCGCGATCGTGAAGGCAGTCGCACCCACACCAGTGAATGTCGTCGTAGGCACCTTGCAGGGACCGGTCCCGATCACGGAGTTGCAGGCCGCCGGTGTCGCACGCGTCAGTCTCGGCGTCGCGCTCTACGCCCGCGTGATGGGCGACCTCCGGAAAGCCGCCCGCGAACTCGCCGCCGGCAATACGCCCGCGGCCACCAGCGGCCTCCCGTTCGGCGAAATCATGAAGATGATCGCCAGCGCGACGGCTTGACGCCGCACGACTGCCGACTCGCCGATTGCCGACTGCCGACTGGCCGACTGCCGACTACCTTTTCTCCTACCGCGACACCGTCGTGTAGACGTACCCCACCCCGCGCACCGTCCTGATGCGCGGGCATCCGCACGGATGCGGGCCGAGCTTGCGCCGCAGCTTGCCCACGTGCACATCGATGCTGCGATCGCCCGGGTCGCAGGAGCGCCCCAGCGCCACACGCGCCAGCTGGTCACGGGACACGGTATTGCCGACCTGCGCGACGAGCCCGCGCAGGACGTCGAACTCGACGCCGGTCAACGGGACCAGCGTCGCACCGCGACGTGCCGTCCGCGCCAACACGTCGATGGCCAGGTCGCCGGTGTGGGCGTCACGCGCCGGCGCCGCAGGGTGCGAGCGCAGCACGACGACCTGTGGCGCTTCGGAGGGCATCGCGGAGTCGGCTCCCGCTCCAGCGACGGCCACCTGAATCGCGACGACGGGCGACGCGGCGATGCCGTCGCCATCGACCGCGCCCGCGTCATTCAGGCCGAGCCACTCCAGGATCACCGAACCGATTGCAGTGGCATCGGCTGGCACGCAACGCGCGTCGCGACTTGAGCGGGCTGGCGAGTCCACCATCATCATCACGGCGCCACGGTCACGTTGACCTGCTTG
>DATJTM010000383.1:0-5588 GCA_035503395.1 Luteitalea sp. | reverse complement strand
GAGCGTCGAGTTGAGGATGTCCTTGTGCTTGGAGATGCGGGTGTTCTGCAGGTTGAAGTACCCGACGTTGATCTCCTGCACGAGGCGGGACCCGAAGGTGTGCGTGTTGCTCACGCCACCCAGCCACGACGTGTTGTCGCCCTGGGTCGGCGACGGCGACGCGTCGGCCCAGCCGAACGCTTCCTCGATGACCTGGTTCGAGCGCACGTACGTCGCCCGCAGCGCGTTGCTGGCCGACACGCGGTGCTGCAGCGACCCGAAGAAGGAGCCGCCGCTGAACTCGGTCGGCTCGACTTGCTGGAGCAGGTATTCGCGACCATACGTGCCGTTACCCGGCAACCCCTGCAGTGAGCTGGACGGCGACGGAATCAGGTAGCGACCGTCCCGCTGCTGGTTGAGGATGTTGAGGGCCACCGGATGGATGTCGGCGGGCGTCAGCGTCCGCCACGTCAGCGTGTCGGGGTTGGTGAAGAACTTGGCCACGAGGCCGGCCTGCTGCTCGGCCGGAAACGCCCGCAGCGCCCGCAGGAAGTTGGCGGCGAAGGCCGGATTGTCGGCCGCGCCCGTGCGCAACCATTCGTTGGCGACCGCGGCAATCGATTCCGGTGTTCGCACGTCGGTGAGGCCCGTCGGCAGGCCGGTTGCCGCGTTGGCGTTGGACGCATATCCCGACTGGAACCGCTGCGACTGCGCCGCCCCGAAGAAGTAGGTGCGGCCCTTCAGCACCGGACCGCCGAGCGTGCCGGTCGCATCGTTGCGGCGGAACTTCGGCTTGGCCGTGCCGGCACGGTTGAGGAAGAACTCGTTGGCGTTCATGTCCTCGTGCTGGAAGAAGTACGCCGCGCTGCCGGCGAAGCGATCGGTGCCCGAGCGCGTGACCATCGCGACGTTGCCGCCGCCGTTGCGGCCGGTCGAGGCCGAGGGCAACGCGGTCTGCACCTCGACTTCCTGCACCGCGTCGAGCGGCACGCCGATGTTGTTGCCCAGGCCGCCACTGGCAGCCAGCATGTTGGTGGTGTCGATGCCGTTGATCTTCAGTGAGTTGTTCGACGGGCGGGCGCCGTTGACGCTCGGATTGAGCGATTGACCGGCATCCTCGGCCTGGGCGCCGGGCTCGGTGGCCAGGTTCATGCCGCGGCCGGTCCGATCGGGCAATGGGGCCGACACGCCGGCTTCCGCGACGATGACGTGCGTGTAGTTGCGCGACGCGGTCGGCAGCGCCGCGAGGGTCTCGGCACTGACCGTCGCTGCCTGCGTCGCCCCGCCGGTCTCGAGCCGGACGTCTTCGGCCGCGACCTCCACCGTCTCGCTCATGCGGTCCATCTGCAGCGTGGCGCGGATCGCTGCCACCTGACTCGCCGCCACGTGCACCGGTTGCTCCACCGTGCCGAAGCCGGTGAGCGCGAAGCGGACGATGTAGTCGCCTTCCGGCAGCGTCTGCACCGTGAAGGCGCCCTGCCCGTCCGTCGTCGTGGTGGTGACGACACGGCTGGGGCGCGACGTGGTGGCGACCTCGACGAGGACGCCGGGCAACAGACCGCCGCTTACGTCGGCGGCGACACCTTCGACGCGGCCGGCGGGCGCGTCGGCCGCGCGGGCCGCTGGCGCCGGGGTGAGCGACAGGACGGCGACGAGAACAGCAGCGAGCAAGCAATGAACGTCAGGCATGGTCCTCCTCGTCACGGTAAGGGGGTGGTGACGAATGAAGGACATCCTGCGGTGCTGCTGCGTCGATGCCGAGACCGCGATGTCAACTCGGTGCGACGGCGGCGGCCACACCGGCAGCGCGCGGCGATAGGTCAGAACAGGCGCACGTGTGCACCGAGCCAGGCGGTTCGGCCCGGCCCGTCGATACCGGATCCGTGGACGCGGTACGGCTGGTCGAACCCGTTCTCGACCGCGCCAATCAGCTCCACCCCAGCGCCGATCCGCCAGCCAGCTCGCACTGCAAGCGTGTGCCAGGCCGCGGTGCCGTTGCGGTCGATGCGATGGTCGTCACGGTCGCCGGATGCCAGCCGGTCCTGCCGCGCAGCGCCGCGCCACCGCGCCTCGATCCACTGCGGATGCCGGGTCGGTCGCCACGACACGCCGAGGGCGCCATGCAGGGGCGGAATGCGCCGCATCGGCTCGTCGCGCGACACCTGCTGGCCGTACGTCTGCGTCACCCATGCGTCGAGTGTCATCGACCGGGTGAACGCCAACGAGGTGTCGATCTCGATGCCGCGCACGTAGGCCTTGCCGACGTTGTCGCGCACGTAGACCGCCTGCCCCTCGTACGTCGACTGCCCGAGCCACAGCCCTCGCGACCGCTCGATGAGATCGCGGAGCGCCATGCGGTAGGCGCTGCCGGAGCCCTGCCAGCGACGAGTGCGCCACTTGAGGCCGGCCTCGGTTCCCAGGGAGCGTTCCGGGCGCAGGGTGCGTGTCGGCACTTCGACGCCGAAGTCGAAGCTGCCGAGCGCGCTCACGTCGTCGATGTTGGGGGCGCGGAATCCCTGCCAGACCGTCGCGTAGGGGTGGAGCGCCGTCGAGGCGGCGACCGACACGCCGGCCTGCCCGACCAACGCATCGGCCTTCAGTTCGATGGGCCCGAAAGTCGGAGCTGACGATCGCACGCCGTAGCGCGCGTAGCGGGCGCCACCCTCCACGTGCAGCCGCCACAACGTCCGTTGCGCCTGCGTGAACACCGCCGCCGAGCCCGCTTCGGCGTCATCGGCATACAGGCCGCGGCGCACGGTCACCGCCGACGCCTCACGGTCGGTGTCGATCCGCGCGCTGTCGACGCGATCGGTGGTGAGGTCGACGCCACTGGAGATCCGCCAGCCGGCCAACGGCCGCCAGGCGACGTCGAGGCTGCCGCTGCCGACGCGAACCACGTCGCGCTCGAGTATCTCGACGGCACTGCCGCTGCGACGAGAGCGGCGATCCTCGCGAGTCCGCTGTGTGGCGAGAACGGCCGTGAGTCGCTCGATCCCGGCGGCCTTGACGTCCTGCACGTACGTGAGCGACCCCAGCCAGCGCTCCTGCGGATCGAAAGCCCAGTGCGCGAAGCCGCGCTGTGCCACCTGATCGAAGCGCCCGACGTCTTCCTGCCGCGTGCGTTGCACTGCGAGCGTCAAGGACTGCCCTGGCGACCGCTGCCATCGCATCTTCAGGTCGGCGTCGGCCTCGTCGTACGAAGACGGCGCCCGTGTGCCGAGGCGACCGCCAGCGCGCAGGTCTCCGAACGCCTTCACCGAGACCCCGGCCAGCCAGGCGACGGAACCGCGCCCGGCCTCGAGTTCCAGCCGGGCACTGCGCTCGAGCGCACCGGTGGCACCCTTGACCGTGGTGTGCGCGTCGGCAAACCAGCCGCCGCCACGCGGTGTCGGCGTGCGCGTGACGATCTGCACGACCCCACCGATCGCATCGGTGCCGTACAGCACCGCTCCCGCACCGCGCACCACCTCGATGCGTTCGACGAGCGCCGGGTCGACGGTGCTCAGATACTGATTCGGGCCGAGCCTGTAGGTTGCGTTGTTCAGGCGCACGCCGTCGACCAGGACGAGCACCTGATTGCCGACCATGCCGCGCAGGTACGGTGAGCCGCCGCCATGGTTGGTCTTCTGCACGAACACGCCGGCCGTGTCCATCAACGCTTCAGGCGTCGTCCTGGGGAGACGCGACGTGATCTGCTGCCGCGTCAGCACCGAGACGCTGCCAGGCACGGACAGGGTCTCGGCCTCTTGCCGCTGCGCGGTGACCACGACCTGCTCGCGGTGAGGCGCGACCTGGGGAACGAGGACGATCTCGACACCGTGTTCCGACTGGGACGCCGTCGTGCGCGCCACCTCGTAGCCCTCTGCCACGAGGTCGTGAATGCTGGACACGTCGGTCATCAGGAAGGTGCCATCGGCTCCAGTCCGCACGGTCTCGCCGGGCGTGGTCAGTACGACGCCCGCGAGCGGTGTGCCCTCCTGGTCGACCACCCTGCCGGTGACGACCTGCCGCGCCTCCAGGCCAATCGGGATACTCATGGCGAGCCACAGGGCGATCGCCAGTCGTCTCGGCAGCAACATGCGGTCGAACGCTATCGATTGCCCGCGACGTCAGCCCGACGACGACGTGACGGCGATGTGTCGGGCGTCCGCGGCCTGACCTCGTCAGCGCGAGGACGAGCGGCGCGGTTCGGCGCGGCCCCTTGCAGAGACCAGCGTCGGGCGCGAGCGGGCTGGCGTCGGCCACCGGCCGCGGTCGCCGCCCAGCGCCTGGCGGGGCCGGCGGTCGTACGTCTCGAACGTGCGCGATACGACGATCGACCAGTCGTACCGTCGCGCCGTCACGCGTGCGCGAGCAGCCGGTCCGGATTGGGCGAGGCGAAGACGGTCAGCCGCGCTCCGGGCAGGCACTGCGGATCGGTCGCACGCGGGAGCTGTTTGTTCTGCGAGAGACGCCCCGCGTAGACGCGGGGTGAAGGGCCGCAAGGCGTGTGTCGGCCCCTGGGCCACGTATGGGCTGCGACCGGCGAATGCGATCGAACGGCATCGCGCCCGCAGACCCGGTAACCGCCGATGGCTCGTCGCTGCTGCGACCGAGTCAGACTCGGCCGCAACGTTGAGGTGCTGACAGCAGTTACTCCCGGAAGTACGGGACAGGCTAGGAGCGGCGACGCCGCGCCCGGCCGAGGCCAACGAGTGCCAACGCCAGGAGGGACGTCATGGCAGGCTCTGGCACGTTGCCACTGACTTCGCGTTCGAGTTTGTTGGCAATGGCCGACTGGAAACCGGCGAAGTCCTGCACGATCCCCTGGAACGCACCTGGACCGGCAATGACGTTGGTCGTGCCATAAGCCAGGGCATTGATGATGTCACCCGGGTCATCCCCGAAGAAATCCCGGTCGTCGATCCAGAGAGCATTGATCGACGTCACTCCAGAGGCCAGGGCCGCGTCCCGCGCGTTCTGCACCGGAACGCAGCTCGCGGTACTGAACCCGCAGGCCAGACTCTCCGAACCGTCACCGACCACGTCGATGACGCGTCGCGACCCTTCGAAGCCGTTGGCCGCGAAGAGCCCGGTCGAGAACGTCAAGCCGTTCGCGATCCCGGTCCCGCCAGAGAAGGGACGCGCCGTCGATTGAATGGTCGTGGCGAAGGCATCGGCGGCGCCCGCCGAATCGATCAGCGACCACCCAATCGACTGAGCGGCTCCGTCCGAGAAATAGACCAACGACACCGCGATCCGTCCAAGCGTTCCGCCCAGGATGCGGTTCTGCACCGACGCACTCTGGAACGCGGCGGCATACCCGTCCCGCATGAGCGCAAAGTCGCCACTGTCGACACTCCCCGACACGTCGGTCAGCAGAACCAGTTCCAGGTCCACTGGAACGGCGTACGCGGCCGGGGCACTCAGCATGGTGGCCGCGAACGTCATGGTCGCGAGCGCCTTCAACACGTTTCGTCTCATCTGTCTCCCTCTCATTTCCATCCACCATCCAGTCGTCGCGGAACTCGGTCCGCAAGACCACCAAGCAAAGTCAGTCTCCGAGCGAGCTGGATGTGATGTCGAAGCTCTGCAAGACACGGACCGGACGTGACCAGCGGATACAACTG
>DATJTM010000382.1:0-7294 GCA_035503395.1 Luteitalea sp. | reverse complement strand
CGGGCACTTCCACGCGCTGGCCCGAGGCGTCGATCGCCACGAACGTCAGGTAGGCGTGCGACGTCAGGCGCCGGCGACCCGTCAGCGATTCCTCACTCATCACCTGGACTTCGACCTCGAGCGACGTACGGAACGTCGCCGTCACCCTGGCGCGCAGGATGATCAGGTCGCCGACCTTGATCGGGTGAAGGAACTGCAGGCCGTCCACCGCCGCCGTCACCACCCGCTGCCGGGTGTGACGGAACGACGCGATGGCGCCGGCGATGTCGATCAGGTGCATCACCGTGCCGCCGAGGATGAAGCCGAGCGGGTTGGCGTCGTTGGGCAGGACGACCTGCACCATCTCGGTTGCGGATGCGGAGGGGGAGTGTGGAGTCACGGCGAAGCTCACGACTGCATTGGACCGCGGAACAGCAGTCGATGGCAAAAGGGCGAAAAGTGCGAGAAGTGCAAAAAGGGCGAGAAGAAGACCTTGCGGTTCCCTCTCGCCCTGCGCTCGGTGCTTCCTGAGTGTCTGGCCCTTCTTGTCCTTTTCGACCTTCTTGAACTTCTAGAACTTTCGCGCCATGCGCGCCTTGGTACTGTTCAAGTTAGAAATCGTACCCAATCCAGACCTGGAAGCGCGGCTTGCGGAACTCGGCGCTGCCGCCCTGGAATGCGAAGGCGATGTCTTCCCAGTCCTTGTTGAACAGCGTCTTCCACGACCAGTCGAAGTGGACGGGGAAGCCGAGGAGGAACGTCTCGAGCCCGATGCCGTAGGACGCACGACCGTCTTTCAGGCGGAAACCGCTGATCACCTGCGGGTCGCCGTAGACCGGTACCGTGGGAAGCCCGGTGGTTGGGTCGACATCGAAGCCGAGAATCGGCCGCACGATTTCGTCGGCGCTGGAAGCGAACTGATAGCTGCCGGCGCCGGTGCCGGTCGCGAAGCTCGACGACGGCGGACGGCCGAACAGGCTGGCCCCGCCGACACCCGCGAACGCGACGGCCCTGACGCCGCCGAGCACGCCGATCGGCGTCAGCATCGCCTCGATCAGCGGAAATCGCAGTTCGGCGTTCGCGAAGAACCCCTTGTTCCCGATGAACTCGAGGTAGTTGTACCCACGCAGCTCGGAGTTGCCGCCGTAGAAGAAGTAGTCGGGCACGTCGCCGTCACTGTGGAA
This sequence comes from Luteitalea sp., assembly GCA_035503395.1. Classification (GTDB taxonomy): domain Bacteria; phylum Acidobacteriota; class Vicinamibacteria; order Vicinamibacterales; family Vicinamibacteraceae; genus Luteitalea. Next base: position 6,131 of record DATJTM010000382.1, on the reverse strand, counting down.
GCCGCGGACACGGAACGCGGCGACGCCGTTGGTGGCGATCCGCTGGTAGTAGCGGACGTCGCCGTCGAACGTCTGGCGCGACAGCGTGTTGCCGATCTTGGGCGCCACCGTGTAGGCCATCCGGAACGTGTGTCCGGCCAGCGGCCCGTACTCACGGAACACCGTCGTTTCGCGGGTGAGTGCGATGGTCAAAGGAACCGCGGTGCCGTTGTTGAACAGCGACCCGCCGTAGAGCGCCTGCTGGTACGCCTGTGAGTAGTCCTGCAGGCCCTGATCCCGGAACTGATCGGAGTAGTGCGACACCCCTGCCGACATCTCGAGGCGCGTGTAGCGATTGAACGGGTAGATGCCGAACAGGCTGCCACCGTTGATCGAGCGGGTCGCCACCGCATCGTCGCGGTCGAGGAAGTACGCGAACGCCGGGTCGTAGAAGCCGGCGCCGAGCCCGTAGTAGAACTGCGTCTGCGAGAAGCCCTGCAGCGAATACTGCAGGCGTCGTGACAGGTTCGTGTACGAGAAGGCGAGCGTGCGGTACTGCGCGACCGAGGCGGCGAAGAACGTGAAGTTCTGATCGCCGAGGACGTCGCTGAACGAGATGGCCGTGCCGCCGAACAGGTCGCCGCCGCTGGTGACGCCGACGTTGATGGGCGGCCGACCGTCGAGGAACATCTTCTCGAAGCGGCCCTTGACCCGGTTGTTGGCCGGCAGCAGCGTGTGCGTCAGCGGCGCCTGGAAGTCGATCACCGGACCGGGCTCGCCGAAGTCGGCGGACGCGGCCGTGGAGATCGGCTCCTTGAAGGTCAGCGTGTGGATGCCGTACTCGTCCTTGTACGGCGTCACGAACGCAATGCGCGCATCGTCGACTCCGGTCACGACCACCGGCGAGAAGATGCCGGTCAGCGTGTCGGTGTACTGCTTGAGCGCGCCGCCCTTCAGGTCGAGCGTCCACAAATTGAAGATCTGGCCGTTGCGGACGACCTCGGGGTCGACCGGGGCGGTCGGGTTGAGCGCCGTCGACGGAAACACCAGCGTGTTGGCGTCGAGGAACTGCGGCGCCGCCTCGTCGTGGGTGCCGAAGGTCAGCTGCGTCTTGTTGCCGCTCGCGAGGTCGAGGCGGAACAGCTTGTCGTTGCCGCTCACGCGCGCCAGGTACACGACCGACGTGCCGTCCGGCGAGACGGCCGGCGCATAGTCGGCGAACGCATCGGCGGTGAGGTTGCGCAGCTCGTTGGTCTCGAGGTCGAGCTCGAAGATGTCGCCGGCCGCATTGCGCAGCGCCGAGAAGTAGACCTTGCGGCCGTCCTTGGAGAACTCCGGCGACTCGGGCACGTCGACCGTATCGAGGTAGTAGCGCTTCTCGATCTTGCCGGTGACGACGTTCTGCAGGATTAGCGAGCGCTGCTTCTCGGTCCGCACGAAGTACGCCAGCCGGTCGCCGGTGGGCGCCCAGGCCAGCCACGGCACCGTGTTCCAGCGGGCGCCCGGCACGGCGATGTACTCGAAGCCGGTGTCCTTGCTGAACCCGGGCGTCAGGTTGCGCACGACCGTGCGGTCCTTGGTCGAGAGCAGGATGACGTCGAGCTCGCCTTCCTTGCGGTTGCCGGCGACGGCCGCCAGCAGGTCACCGGACGGTGAGGGTTCGACCGACAGGACGACCGTGTAGCGGGTCTCGCCGCGCTCAGGCGCGAGGTTGCGCCCGTAGTCGGCCGGCCGTTCCTTGTCGCGGAACGGCTTGAAGCGGTCCTTCATGTACTTGTCGAACTGCTGATCGAACTCGTCGGCCGTGACGCGCAGCGCTTCTTCGTAGGCCGCCTCACCGCCACCGATCACGCTCTTGCGCAGCGAGAACAGGTACTGCCGGATGCCTTCCTTGCCCCACTTGGACTCGATGAACTCGAAGCAGGCGTGCCCGAGGTTGTAGACCAGGCGCGGGTTGGAGAACTGGCCATAGCCCTCCATCTTGGTCATCTTCGGGATGATGTCGGCCACCGCGGCATCGCGCACGGTCATCAGGTCGAGCGGCCGCCACACGCCGGCCATGTAGTCGGCCAGGCCCTCGTCGACCCACAGCGGCACCGTCCGGCGCACGAGCGAGCGCGGGATGATGTCGAACTCGAAGATGTGCGTGAGTTCGTGCGTGATCAGGCGATAGAGCTGATCGGGCGGCTCGTCGATCGGCACCAGCATCCGGTTGCGCACCGGCTCGGCGAAGGCGGCGACGCCTTCACTGACCGCGCCGGGGATCACGTTCTGCTGCTGGAACTCGGCCTGCGTCTTGAAGATCAGGAGCGGAATCTTGAACGCGAGGTCGTGCTTCAACTCCGACGAGAGCTTCTGGTAGGCGCTCTCGGCGTAACCGGCGATGCGTTCGAGATGCTGCTCGGTCTCCGGGTAGTAATAGATGTCGAAGTGGTCGGTCGTGTAGATCTGCCACTTGAAGGAGTCGTACCGGACTTCGTTCTTGCCGAAATACGGCACGAACGGCGTCTGTGCGAACGCGGGCGTCGCCAACGACGCCAGCAGGACGCCTAGGGCAGCGGCGCGCCACCACGCACGCAACGGCGTATCCATGCAATCTCCTCGGGCTGTGCGAAAGGGCAGGGCGCTGGGCACAAAGCTGGGCAGCTCAGATGCGGTCATGGTACTCGGGGGGAAGAGTACCCCGCAATGGAGCCTGAGCGGCATGGCTCGTCACCAATCTCCATAGACGCCGGCGACGCCGCTCTGGTCGCCGGTATACTGAACGCACGGTCCCGGGAATAGATCCGTGATGTCCGGTGTTACGGGCATGATGGACACCCGCTCCGGTTCACCCATGGCCTTGCCGCAGGGTTCGAGCTGGCTGTCCCGCGTCCTGCGTGGCACCCAGGATCGCGACGAGACGCAGGACGACCCCGCCGCTCACCTCCACAGCCTGTACGGACTGGCGCTGAAGCTCACGCGCAATCCGGCCGCTGCCGAGGATCTGGTGCAGGACACCTACCTCAAGGCGACGCGGTTCGCGCCGCGCTTCCGCCGCGGCACCAACCGCCGCGCCTGGCTCTTCACCATCCTGCGCAACACGTTCCTGAACGATCGCCGCGGCGCGTCGAGGGAGCCTGTCGACGTGGATACCGACCTGGTCGAGAGCCTGCCCGTCACCACCAACGACGACGATCCGGAGCGGCGGCTGCTGCGGGCGGCGCGCGATGCCGACGTCCACGCCGCCTTCGACGCCCTGCCGGAGAACTACCGCGAAGTGGTCTGGCTGCGCGACGTCGAGGACTGCAGCTACAAGGAGATTGCCGAGATCGTCGGGGTGCCCATCGGTACCGTGATGTCGCGCCTGTCCCGGGGACGGCGGCTGCTGCACCAGCAATTGACAGCGCCGGCCGCGGTGGCCGCGGCCCCCGTCGAGCCTCCCACCTCGGCGCCCGTCATCGATATGTCGGGGGCCTCCAGCGATGTCGCGTCGTCGTAAGGGCAGCGCAACCATGAGTACGACCGAGAGCCACATGGATTGTCGAGACATCGCGCCGCTGCTGGCCGGCCTGGCCGAGGACCACACGCAGCCGCCCGAGGCACCCGTCGCCCGTCATCTGGCCGAGTGCCCGGCCTGCCGGCGACAGTTGCAGGTGCAACGTGACGTGCACGGCTTGTTGCGGGCACGAGCCGCCACCCTGCAGGGTCGTGCGCCCGAGACCCTTCGGAGCCGCCTGACGGCGACGAGCGGCGTCCGCCCCCGGGCCAGGTGGGCGGGCCTGCGGTACCCGGTTGCGGCCACCGCCTCGCTGGCCCTCACCGGCGTGTTGCTGTACGGCGCAACGGGCGCCTCGTCGACGGTGCTGGCGGCGCAACTCGCGCTCGATCACATGAAGTGCGTGCGTCTGCACGGCTCGCACACGGGCATCGACTCGGCGGCGGCAACGCAGCAATGGGCGGAGCGCTACGGCTGGACACCGCGCCTGCCAGCGACGCCGGTGACGTCGCACACGACACTGATTGGTGTGCGACGCTGTCTCTACGGCCACGGCCACGTCGTGCACCTGCTGTACGACGTCGACGGACGGGTCGTCTCGCTGTTCGTGATGCCGCGCAGCGCCCATCCGGCCAGCGAAGCGCCGACGGCCCATGGATTCCTCGGCCAGCAGGCGGCTGTGTGGTCGAAGGGTGACCAGTCGTTCGCGATGGTGGGCGACCTGCCGGCGACCCGGCTGGCTGCATTGGCCAGCGACTTCCGGGCCGCCGAATAGTCGTGGTGCCGCGCGCACGGCAGGCGATAATCAGGACATGAGCATGCGGTGGATTCTGGCGGGTGTGGCCGCCCTCGGACTCGGCCTTGCGGCAGTACCGTTCCTGCCCATCGGCACCCAGACGGCCGGCTCGTCGTCGGCCAAGGCCCCCGCCAGCTGCGACGGCAAGGCCCAGGTGGCCAACTACGACTTCAAGGTGAAGGACGTCGACGGTGGCACCGTGAACCTGGCCGACTACAAGGGCAAGGTGGTGATGCTCAACTTCTTCGCCACCTGGTGCGGACCCTGCAAGTTCGAGACGCCGATGTTCGTGCAGTTGCAGGAGCAGTACCGCAAGGATGGTGTCGCGTTCCTCGGCGTGCAGATCGACGACGATCCGGCACTGCTCAAGCCCTTCAAGGACGAGTACAAGGTCAACTATCCGTTGCTGCTGGCCAACGATCGGCAGGACGTGCAGGACGCCTTCGGTCCGTTCTGGGGGCTGCCGGTGACGCTGATGATCCAGCGCGACGGGACCATCTGCAAACGTCACATGGGCCTGGCCTCGAAGGAGCAGATGGAGAAGGAGATCAAGAACCTCCTCTGAGCCCTGCGGGGCGGGTCGGGCCCGCGTCACCCGCGTCCCTGACTCCTGTGGCCTGCTCTCCTGCGCTCTCCTGTTATGATCGATCTCGTTCCTGCCGGGGCCGCTGTCGCGGCGCGTCGGTTGGACGAGCGCTCCCGATGCTCAAAGGTTTCACTCACGCCCGGCTCGCCTGTGGTTGCCGCATCACGTTCCGCGAGGGCGTCGAAGGCAGTCCCGTAGCCGTGGTGGTCGCCGACAAGTCGCCGCAGTGCGTCTCGTCGCTCCACGTGGCGGGCCTGCCCATTTTCGACACCCGCGAATCGCTGCGTCCGTCGACGCGGCTCGGGCCACCCGAAGAAGAAGAATACGAAGAAGAGGGCTGAGTCGGGCCCCTCGTCCCGTGCAATGAAGAAGAAGATCACGATGTCGCTGTTCTGGCTCGTCCAGGCTTCATCGCTGATGGTGCTGTTCGTGCCGTTCAGCGTGGGCATGGTCGGGCTGTGGGCGGTCTCGCACTTCCTCCGGGCCATCGGCCTCACGCTGACCTACCACCGCTACTTCGCGCACCGCGCCTTCAAGATGGGCCGGGTGACGCAGTTCGTGTGGAGCTGGATTGCGGCCTCGGCGATGCAGAAGGGGCCGCTCTGGTGGGCCGGGCATCACGTCACCCACCACAAGTTCGCCGACCGCGAAGGCGATCCGCACAGCCCGATCGTCAGTGGCTTCTACCACGCGCATCTCGGCTGGTTCCTCGGCGACGTCCGTCACGACAAGCTGCCGCCGACCAACCCGGTCGTGCGCGACTTCGGCAAGTACCCGGAGATTCGTCTGCTCGACGAGTTCTACTGGGTGCCGCCGGCGCTGATGGCACTCGGCATGTACCTGTACGGCGGCATGCAGTGGCTGGCGTGGGGCTTCCTGCTGCCGACGATGACGCTCGCGCACGCGACCTTCGCGATCAACACGATCAACCACCTGTACGGATCGCGTCGGTTCGACACGGTCGACGAGTCGCGCAACAACGTCATCACGGCGTTCTTCGCGGCTGGCGAGGGCTGGCACAACAACCACCACCGCTACCAGCGCGCGGCGCGCAACGGGTTCTACTGGTGGGAGTTCGATCCGACCTGGTACGTCATCAAGGCGATGAGCCTGGTGGGCCTCGCGTGGGATCTGCAGCCGGTGCCAGAGCGGATCTACCGCGAAGCACAGAGCCGTCCGACCTCACGCATCGACCCGGAAGTGGCCGAAGCCAAGGCCGCGGCTTCCGAGTCTGCGTAGGGCACAACATCAGAAGTCAGAAGTCTGAAGGTCGAAGTCAGAAGGAAAAAGGG
>DATJTM010000381.1:0-6693 GCA_035503395.1 Luteitalea sp. | reverse complement strand
GTCGGACAAAGTCCGACGGCTACACGTCGAGAGATCACGGGCCTGCCCCTGGTTCGGGACGCCACGGTACTGCCGACTCGCCCACTGCCGACTGCCGTCTGCACGCGCGTGCCCCGGTTCCCGGTTCCCGTCTTCCGGTTCCCATATTCCGGTTCCCGCTACACTGACTGACGTGCCCCCCTCGTCCTACTCCCGGGTGTCGTACCAGTTCGGGCCCGGGCCCCTGACGCCAGCGGTCAAGGTGCTGCTGATCGCCAACACGGTGCTGTTCCTGGCGCAGGCGGTGGTGCCGGAGATCACGGTGTTCGGCGGGCTGACGCCGGCGGCGGTCGTCGAGTCGCTGTGGCTGTGGCAGCCCTTCAGCTACATGTTCCTGCACGCGGGGCTCTCGCACCTCGTGTTCAACATGCTCGCGCTGTGGATGTTCGGCGTCGAGATCGAGCGCCTGTGGGGCACGCAGGCGTTCGCGCGCTTCTATGTGTTCTGCGGATTGGGAGCAGCGGCAGCGACGCTGGTCGCGTCGCTCCTGCCGTTCGGCTTCGCAAGCTTCCTGTACACCACGCCGACGGTCGGCGCCTCGGGCGCCATCTACGGACTGCTCGCGGCGTTCGGGACGCTGTTCGCGAACCGACCGATCTACATGTACTTCCTGTTCCCGGTGCCGGCGCGCATCTTCGTGCTGATCACCGGCGCGATTTCGCTGCTGCTCTCGGTGACGTCCTCGGGCGGCGGGATGGCGCACATCGCGCACCTCGGCGGCCTGCTCACCGGGTGGCTGCTGCTGATGAAGGGCCGCGGCGGCCTCTCGGCCGAACTGAAGTACCGCTACACGAAGTGGCGCCTACAGCGCGCCCGCAAGCGCTTCGACGTCCACCAGGGCGGCCGCAGGGGCGGCGGGTGGAACGTGCACTGAACGGATTCGGCGCAGGCAATTTCAGAAGTGCAGAATTTCAGGAATTTCATAGCCACCGCCAACCTTTGAAGCGCTTCGGTGGTGAAATTCTGAAATTCCGAATTCTGAAATTGTCAGCGCGGCGGGCTGAACACGCCGAGTACGAACGTGTCGTCGAGCGCCACCGCCTGGTGCGCGACCCCGCTCGGAATGTGCAGCACCTCGCCCTCCTCGACCCGCACGTCTTCGCCGCCGACGAGGAACTGCAGCGCCCCCTGCAGCACGTAGGTCATCTGCTCCTCCTCGTGCGCGTGCAGCGGCACCAGCGCGCCCTTCTTGAGGTAGACCTGCGTGAGCATCTCCCGCTCGCCGCGCACCACCTTGCGCGACACCATCTCGGTCACCTTTTCGAGCGCGATCTCGTCCCACCGGTACAGGGGCATTCAGCACATCGTACGGGAACCGGGACCCGGCACCCGGGGACCGGGGACCGGGGACCGGGGACCGGGGACCGGGGACCGGGGACCGGGGACCGGGGACCGGGGACCGGGGACCGGGGACCGGGGACCGGGTACCGGGTACCGGGTACCGGGTACCGGGTACCGGGTACGGAGGTACGAGTACGGAACGCGTAGCCGTCGGACTTTGTCCGACGGTCAGTGATGCCGGTCGGCCGGACACAGTCCGGCCGCTACGCCTTACTCGTTGTGGCCGAGCGTCGGACTGACGTGTCCGCCGTAGCCTTGGCGAAGGTGGAAGCTCGACGCCTACGTGGGCTGGGTTTGGACGCCTACGTGCGTTGGGGTTTGAAGGCCGGCGAGGCTCTCCAGTGATGACCGGATGCCCTCGGCCCGTACTGGCGGTACAGTAGGTATCGGCCGCCCTATAATCACGGGTGCATCCTGCGAGAAGCAGCCCTTATGCTCGATCCCGACCTTCGTTCGCACGCCGAGACGTCCGCCGCATCATGAAGACCGTGGCCTATCAGACCTCCACGGCGGGACGAGCGCAGGCGAGTCCTTTGGGCCATGACCTCCTGTTGCGCGCCTACCGGCTGATGCTGCTGTCGCGCCGGCTCGACGACAAGGAGATCCAGCTCAAGAACCAGAGCCAGATCTACTTCCAGATCAGCGGCGCCGGGCACGAAGCCATCCTCGTCGCCGCCGGCCTCGCCCTTCGACCCGGCGTCGACTGGGCCTATCCGTACTATCGCGACCGCGCGTTCTGCCTGGCCCTCGGCGTGACCCCGCTCGAGATGCTGCTGCAGGGCGTCGCCAGCAAGGACGACCCCGCGTCGGGCGGCCGGCAGATGCCGTCGCACTGGGGCCACACCCGCTGGAACATCGTGTCGGGCTCGAGCCCCACGGGCACGCAGTGCCTGCAGGCGATCGGCTGCGCCGAAGCGACGCGCCTCCTCAGCGAACTGCCTGGCCTCGCCGATGATTCGCGTCCCGCCGCCGACGCCGTGACCTACGTCTCGGTCGGCGACGGCACCACGAGCGAAGGCGAGTTCTGGGAATCGCTCAACACCGCCAGCAACGCGCAGCTGCCCGTCGTCTACCTGATCGAAGACAACGGCTACGCGATCTCGGTGCCGGTGGAAGTGCAGACGCCCGGCGGCGACATCTCCCGCCTCGTCGAGAGCTTCCCGAACCTCAAGGTCTTCCGCGTCGACGGCACCGACCTCGTCGCCAGCCTGCAGACGATGGAAGACGCCGTGGCGTATGCCCGCAGCGGTGAGGGCCCGGCCTTCGTCCATGCGAAGGTGACGCGCCCGTATTCGCATTCGCTGTCCGACGACGAGCGCCTCTACAAGACCGCCGAGGAACGCGACCGCGAGGCGGCCCGCGACCCGCTCAAGCGCGCGGCCGAGTACCTGCTGACCGAAGGCATCGCGACCCGCGAGGAGCTCGACGCGATGCAGGTCGGGGTCGATCGCGAGATCGCCGAAGCCACCGACATCGCCCTGGTGGCCGAGAAGCCGGCCCGCGACACCGCCGGCCTGTACGTGTATTCGCCCGACGTCGACGTCGAGGCGGACAGCTGGAACACGACGCCGATCACCGAGGGCAAGCCGGACACGATGGTCGCCGCCATCAACCGCACCTTGCGCGACGAGATGGCCGTCAACCCGCGCCTGATCGTCTTCGGCGAGGACGTCGCCGACGCCAGTCGCGAAAGCACGCTCTCCGAAGTGTCGGGCAAGGGCGGCGTGTTCAAGGTCACCCACGGCCTGCAGCGCGAGTTCGGCAGCCAGCGCGTCTTCAACTCGCCCCTCGCCGAAGCCAACATCGTCGGTCGCGCCACCGGCATGGCGACGCGCGGGCTGAAACCGGTGGTCGAAATCCAGTTCTTCGACTACATCTGGCCCGCGTTCATGCAGATTCGCGACGAGCTGACGATGCTGCGCTATCGCTCGAACAACACGTTCAGCGCGCCGCTCGTGATTCGCTCGCCAATCGGCGGCTACCTGCGTGGCGGGGCGCCGTACCACAGCCAGTCGGGCGAGAGCATCTTCGCGCACTGCCCGGGCATCCACGTGGTGTTCCCGAGCAATGCCGCCGACGCGGCCGGATTGCTGCGCACGGCAATCCGCTGCGACGACCCGGTGCTGTTCCTCGAGCACAAGCACCTGTACCGGCAGACGTACAACAAGAGCGTCTACCCGGGTGCGGACTACACCATCCCGTTCGGCCGCGCCGCGGTTCGCCGCGAGGGGACTGACGTCACCGTGATCACGTGGGGCGCACTGGTGCAGCGTTCGCTGCTGGCGGCGCAGCAGGCCGAGAAGGACGGCATCAGCGTCCGCGTGCTCGACCTCCGGACGATTGCGCCGTGCGACTGGGACTCGATTGGCGCCGCCGTGCGCGAGACCAATCGCGTCGTCGTGGCGCACGAGGACACGCTGACGGCGGGCTTCGGCGCCGAGATCGCCGCCCGCATTGCCGAGCACCACTTCGAGCACCTCGACGCGCCGGTACTCCGCGTGGCGGCGATGGACACGCCGGTCGCGTATTGCCCGGACCTCGAGGAAGAGATCCTGCCGCAGTCGGCCGATGTCCTCGCCGCGATCCGCAAGCTCGCGTCGTACTAGCCGCATCCTCCGGGGCGTCCTTCCGGCCGCCCTCCTCTGCCTGAGCGTCGCCGTCGATCCCGGCGGCGTGGTCGCGGCCCGCCTGCGCGCCGCGTTCGCCGTCGAGCGGTTGACCTCGGTCGCCGCCATCCCGGCCTTCCTCACCGGTGAATTCGAGGAAGCATCCGGTTACGCACGACGGCCGGATGGCTCATCGCTCGTCTTCGACCGGCGCCGGCACCGCGTCTACGCGATCGACGCCACCCGTTCGAAAGTCACGCCGCTCGTCGAGATCGGATACGAGCGCGGCCGGGTCCTTCGCCCGACGGCGTTCGACGTCGCCGACTCCGGCGACTTCATCGTCGCCGACGCACCCGGACGGCAACCGCGCGTGTCGGTGTTCGCCGCGGCCGGACGGGCCCTCAACACGTTCGAGGTGGCGGCGACGGAGTCACCACGCGTCACTGTCGAGAACCTGGTCCTGAACGGCATCGCCGCCGCGCGCTACACCGGCGTCACGGTGCTGCTCAACCAGCCGGAGCGCGGCGTGCTGGTCGCCGAGTACACGGTCACCGGGGCAATCCAGCGGCAGTTCGGCACGCTCCGCCGGACCGGCTTCGAGCAGGACCCGGACGTACATCTCGCGTTCAATGCGGCGCTGCCGCTCCCGGTCCCCGGTGGCGGCGTGTTCGTGGTGTTCCTCGCCGGTCCGCCGGTGTTCCGCAAGTACACCAGCGGCGGCGTCCTGGAGTTCGAGCGGGTGATCCAGGGGCGCGAGATCGACCCCATCGTGATGGCGATGCCGACGCAGTGGCCCCGCCGCTCGGTGGACGACGTGAGCTACCCGCTGGTGCGGCCCACGGTGCGAACGGCGGCCGTCGACCGGGACGGCCGTCTGTGGGTGGCGATGTCCACCTCGCACGTGTACGTGTTCGACGCCGACGGCGAGAAGGTGCACACGCTGCAGTTGTTCGGCGCCGGCGTCGTGCAGCCCTCGTCGCTGTGGTTCGGGCGAGACGGGCGGCTGCTCGTCACGCCGGGTCTCTACGACTTCGCCCCGCCGTCCGGCTGATCAGGCCGCGTTGGGACAACGGGCCCTACCTCTCGGTCGGGAGGACGGGCGCGGCGCCACCGAGGCTCGCCGCAGCCGCCGGCTCGGTCATGACGCGCTTCGCCTGCGAACGCGCCGGCCACTCGAAGCGTCACACCATACGTACCATCCGCGCCTCGTCCCTTTGGCCAATTGCCGTTCCGGCGCCGGTTGGTCACCCTTGATCACATGCTGACTTCGCCTGTCGCCACTCATCGGCGGCTCGTGCAAGTCGCGCTATCCAGCGAGGAGACGCCCTTCACAGACGCATCCCGTACCGCTCCACGACCCGTTTCCGAGAACCCCCAACCTACTGTGTCCATGGACATCCTGCTGATTGCGCCCACCGCCCGCCGCCGTGAACTCCTGCGCGAGCGATTGTCGGGTGCCGGACTCGTGCCGGCCGCCGAAGCCGCGGTCCCGAGCGATGCCGAGGACGTGACCGCGACGGTCGGCGTGGCCGATGCCGTGCCCGAAGGCCGTGAGTGGCTGCAGGCGTTGATGCCCCTGCAGGGACTCGCCGTGGTCGGCGCCCCGCCGCTCGCCGCCGAACGCCTCCGTCATCTCGCCTTGTCGGGATGGGCAGCGTTGCCGGTCGACGTGTCGCCCACGCAACTGCGCCGCGCCATCGAGATGATCGACGCCGGCTTCGCCGTGACGCCGGCCGACTGGCTGCGCCCGACGCCGACGGCGGCGCTCACGATGCCGCGCGTGACCGACGACGAGGATTTCGCCGACTCGACGCTGACCGACCGCGAAGACGACGTGCTCGACCTGCTGGCCGAGGGGCTCTCGAATCAGCGGATCGCCGAGCGCCTGGGCATCAGCCCGCACACGGTCAAGTTCCACATCGCGTCCATCTACGACAAGCTCGATGCGCGCACGCGGACGCAGGCGGTCCGTCACGCGCTGGACCGCGGCCTGCTGCACCTGTAAGCAGCCGCGGACTCAACGCGCCTGCAGCCGAGAGGCCAGCAGGTCGCGGTAGCACTGGCACTCCTCGTCGAACCAGGTGGCCGTGAACTGGGCGGCCATCGCTTCGATCTCTTCGTCGCCATAGGCCGGCCCGCCGCCGGCCTCGACGAGGGCCTGCTTGTGCGCGGCGAAGGCGCGTGGCGGCTTGGACGCGAGCTGCCGCGCCATCGTCAAGGCGCGATGCCGGACGTTCCCAGTCGGCACCAGTTCTTCGACGATGCCGGCGTGCAGGGCTTCGTGCGCGCGCCACGCATGCCCTTCGAGGAACATCTTCCGCGCCGTCGGGCCAGGCACCGTCGCCGCCAGCGCCTGCACCATCCGGGTGGGCAGCACCACGCCGAGGTTCACCTCGTTCAGGGCGAACTGGAAATCGCCCTCGGCCATGATCAGCTCGTCGCAGGTGAGCGCCAGGATGGCGCCGCCCGCATAGCAGTGGCCGTTGATGCCGGCAATCGTCGGCTTGGGCAGGTGGCGGATGGTGTCGAACAGGCGGATGAAGCGGGCGATGTAGCGGGTCAGCTTGGCCGATTCGTAGGCGAAGACTTCCTGGACGTCGAAGCCGCCGCAGAACATCTTCGACACGCCGCTGGTAAGGACGACGCCGTGGGTCCGTTCGTCGGCGCGGGCGTGATTGAGGGCCTGCTGCAGCTCCTCGACCATCTC
>DATJTM010000380.1:0-3411 GCA_035503395.1 Luteitalea sp. | reverse complement strand
GGCCGACAAGTCGGCCGGCTACGAATTGAACCAAATGGTCCGACAGGGCGGTCCTGACGAGGGGCGACGTCAGTAGTTTCTGTCCGTAGCCGCCCGACTTGTCGGGCGGTTCCGGCACCCGGCACCCGGCACCGTATCCCGGTTCCCGATGCTGCGCGTCGAGCTGAAGCTCGACGCCTACGACGGTGAGAACCGGAACATCTCCGTGAGCGGGACCTGCACGGGCTCGTTGTCCGGGTGCGTGTCCATGATGTCGGCCATCATCGCCCACCAGCGCCACATCACCGGATGCGACGGCAGCGCGTCGAGGCCATGCTCGACGCGTCGCGTCAGCACCGCGAACAGGGCCAGGCTCTGCTCGTCGAGGAAGATGCGGTAGTCCACCACGCCGGCCTCGCGCAGCAGCGTGGCCAGCTCCGGCCACAGCGCGTCGTGACGCCGGCGGTATTCGTCGGCCTGGCCCGGATGCAACTGCATCCGGAACGCGACGGTCTCGGTGGCAGCCGTCACAGCATCGCCACCGCGCGCTTCGCGAGCTGAATCGGCAGACCCCACGGGTCGCGCATCATCGTCAGCTGCGATCCATCGGGATGACGCTGATGCTCGATCAGCACGGCGCCTGCCGCCACGAGTCGCTCGGCATCGGCGTCCGGGTCGGCCGACGTGAAGGCGACGTGCAGCTGCAGCGGATGCATCTCGCGATATGCGTCGGTGCGGGCGACAGGGTTGTTGTACAGCTCGATCAACGCGCGACGGCCACTGTCGGCGAGGAAGTGCATGTCGATCGGCGGGTCGCCCCGGCGGACGACGGTCATCCCGAAGTGCTCGACGTACCAGGCGGCCACGGCCACCGGGTCGCCGACGTTGAGGGCGAAGTGTTCGAATGCCAGTCCGGCCATAGCGGCAGGTTGTATCACGACCGTTGCGTTCGAGGCGTGCGCGCGCCCGCGGGTGACGTAGCATGCGCGCGTGACCTCCAGCCCCTTCGCGCCGCAGCCCGGACGCCGCACCTTTCTCGAGTGCCTGCTCGCGGCCGGCACCCTGCCGTTGTGGCGGAGCGGACTCGCCGCGCAGTCGCCGGCACCCGGCGCCCCACTGCGCCTGCACTACACGCGGCCGGCCCGGCAGTGGGTCGAGGCGTTGCCGATCGGCAACGGCCGGCTCGGCGCGATGGTCTTCGGCGGCCTCGGCGTCGAGCACCTGCAGCTGAACGAAGACACGCTGTGGTCGGGCGGACCGTCCACCTGGAACAGCGACAAGGCGCGCGACGTGCTGCCCGAGATTCGCGCGCTGATCGCCGCCGGCCGGTTCGTCGAGGCTGACGCCGCGGCCAAGCGGATGATGGGGCCGTTCACCCAGTCCTACCTGCCGCTCGGCGACCTGCACGTGACGATGGAGCATGGCGACATCGGACGGGACTATGTTCGCGCGCTCGACCTCGCCACGGGTGAAGCGACGGTCCGATATCGTCTCGGCGATGCGACGTTCACGCGATCGATGATCGCGAGCGGGCCCGACCAGGTCGTTGCCCTGCGCCTGACGTGCGATCAGCGCGGTAGCCTGCGCTGCGGTGTGCGCCTGTCCAGCGCCTTGCGCGCGGCCGCATCGATGGACGGAGACGCGCTGGTGCTCGCCGGGCGAGCGCCGTCGCTCGTCGAGCCGAACTACGAGAACGTGCCCGACCCGGTCCAGTACGCCGACGATCGGGGCCTGCGCTTCGAGGCGCGCCTCGTTGTCATGACCGACGGGCGGGTCGTGCCGGGCCCGGAACTGCGCATCGTCGACGCCTCGCAGGCAACGCTGCTCGTCGCGATGGCCACCAGCTTTGCCGGGTACGCGAAGGACGGTGTGCGCGACGGGCTCGATCCGTCGACGCTGACGCGGGAACGGGTGACCGCGGCACGCGCCGTGCCGTGGGAGACACTGCTCGAACGGCAGCGGCAGGACCATGCGGCGCTGATGTCGCGCGTGACGATCGACCTGGGATCCGCGTCGGCCGAGGCGGCGGCGCGACCGACCGATGTGCGCCTGGCCGATGGACCGGCCGACGACCCGGCGCTGGCGACATTGCTGTTCCAGTACGGGCGTTACCTGCTGATCGCGAGCAGCCGGCCTGGCACGCAGCCAGCCAACCTGCAGGGTATCTGGAACGATCAGGTGCGCGCGCCGTGGAGCAGCAACTACACCGTCAACATCAACACACAGATGAACTACTGGCCGGCCGAGCCCGCCAACCTCGCGGAGTGTCATCAGCCATTGCTGCAGGCGATTGGTGAGCTGGCGGTGACGGGTGCAGAGACGGCGCGGATCAACTACGGCGCGGGTGGCTGGACGACGCACCACAATACCGACCTGTGGCGACAGACGGCGCCGGTCGGGCGGTTCGGTGCAGGTGATCCGGTGTGGGCATCGTGGCCGATGGGCGGCGCGTGGCTCGCGCAGCATCTCTGGGAGCACTTCGCGTTTGGCGGCGACCGCGAGTGGCTGCGGCGCACCGCCTTTCCGATCATGGCCGGCGCGGCCCGGTTCTGTCTCGACCTGTTGGTGCAGGATGCCGATGGCTATCTCGTGTCGTCGCCGTCGACGTCACCAGAACACAAGTTCCGTCTTGCCGACGGCCGCGTCGCCGCGACGAGCGCGGGCACGGCGATGGACCTCGGGATCATCTGGGACGTCTGCACGAACGTGCAGCAGGCGGCCAGTATTCTCGGCGTGCGCGATCCGCTGCTGACGCGCATCGCGCAAGCGCTGCCACGTCTGCGTCCCTTTGCCATCGATCGCGAAGGGCGGCTCCAGGAATGGTCGATGGACGTGGCGCCCGAGGACCCGCACCATCGCCACTTCTCGCATCTCTTCGCGCTGCATCCTGGCCGGCAGATCACGCCATCGTCGGCGCCCGTCTTGTTCACTGCGGCGCGCCGCGCCCTCGAGTGGCGTGGCGACGAGGGGACGGGCTGGTCGCTGGCCTGGAAGATCAACGCGTGGGCCAGGCTGCGCGACGGCGACCGCGCGCATCGCCTCGTCGTGCGCCTGCTGCGGCTCGTGGACGATCTCGGCGTGCGCATGCAGGGCGGAGGCGGCGTCTACATGAACCTGTTCGACGCCCATCCGCCGTTCCAGATCGACGGCAACTTCGGGGCGACGTCGGGCATCTGCGAGATGCTGCTGCAAAGCCATGACGACGCGCTCGATCTGTTGCCGGCGCTGCCCGCGGCCTGGCCGCGCGGGCGCGTGACGGGGTTGCGCGCGCGCGGCGGCTTCGACGTCGACCTGGACTGGGCGGAAGGACGCGTCACCCACGTCGTCGTCCGGTCACGCCTGGGCGGGAACTGCCGTGTGCGCAGCGCGACGCCGCTGCGCGTCGACGGGGCGGTGTCGCGTCCGGCTCGCGGTGCCAATCCGAACCCGTTG